>JBEBAF010000284.1:0-2812 GCA_041159045.1 Actinomycetota bacterium | reverse complement strand
TCGCTCGAAGCCGTCGTTTCGCAGGTACTCGAGATGATGAATGCCGGCGAGACGCTCGACGCGATCATCCACACCGTCAAGGTTCCCGATGAGGTCCTCGCCAAGCCCTTCATGCGACCGCTGTACGACGAACCGGAATTCGTCGTGCGCAACATCTGGCGACTGTACGGAGGCTGGTGGGATGGTGCGGCTTCGCGCCTCAAGCCGTCTCCCGATGCGGTGCTCGGTTCGGAACTTGCCTCGCTCGCGGGAGGTGCAGACGTGTTGATGCGCCGAGCGCTCGAACTGGTCGACGCAGGCGACCTCAGACTGGCATGCCACCTCGCGGATTTTGCTGGCTGGTCCGCGCCGGACGATCCGTCAATCCACGAAGGCAGAGTGCGTGTCTATGCCGCGCGCAGAAAGAGCGAACTATCGCTCATGAGCAAGGGAATCTTCAAGGCAGCCGAGCGCGAATCCGAGGAAATCGTCGGCAAGTCGAATTAGTTCGCAGAGACGATAACCCGATTGGAATTGACCTCACCGTCGCTCGAGGTGACGTAGACATATACCTTCTTGCCGGTCTTACGACTCCACGTGAAATTGCCCGACGCATCCGTCAGTGGTCGCGCAGATCCCGGCGTGTATGCCGTCTCGCCAGGGAACCTCACGTACGGAATGAATGCCGAACCGGCGGCAAATCCGGTCGCCGCCCCGTCACACGTGATTCCAGGCTTGCCGGAAACTGTCGTGCGCTCGCAAGTGATGGTGATCGTTTTCGTTACTGAGTCCGCCGGCAGCGAAACCGAGCCGGTCGACACTTGACCAGTCTTGAACGCACGCATCGGACGAACTCGGAAGGGGCGTGCGGGCGGCTGCTTGTTCGCACTCAGCGTCTGCACACGGTCGAATTGTTGGCCATCCGCGAAATACTGCGTCCACGCGGTCGAACCGTTGTAGTCGCTCGAGGTCCAGTAGTACCCGCGATCGAAGCCGCCGACCGGTGTCAACTGCAGCCCTTTGCGGGAATGTGACAGTTGGCGGAAGGCCTCGTTCAATTCGTCTTTCGATGGGAGGAACCAATCCCCATAGTTGTTGCAGGTGGAATTGTCGGCAACACGTGCTGCACCGTCGAACTTCGATGCCAGAAGCGTCGTGTTCGTCCGACCCATTCCGATCGCCTTTGCCTTCATTCGATCCTGCGAGGTTGCATAGAGCGACGGCTTGGCATTCGAGGGATTGAATGCGACCCTCTCGATCTCGCACGACTGAGGTGCAATTTCGAGGTAACGACCCCATGACTGGTCAGAGCCTGCGTCGTAGACGATGATTCCGCCAGCCGGCCCCTTGTCGCCGATTTGACAATTCACTGCCAAGGACCAGCAGAAGGGATTATCCCGAACGGACGTCACGAGCGAAGGACTTGGAACCGGACCCGTTGGAGCAGGGAACGCTCGAACTTTGATGATGTGCATTGGCAGCGGTTCATAGTCGGACCCGACGTGCTTTGCACTGTTTACATAGCCCACATTTGACTTGAGCTTTGGAATGATGCCCTGCGCATCAGTGAATTGAGTTCCGTCCTGGAACAATTGGTACCACACGAATCCAGTTTCGGATTCCGACGATGACCACACAGGAACCTTCCATCGGCTGGAATTCGGCAAGATCGCAGAGTTGTACAGCGCATCAAGTTCATCCTTAGACGGAAGGAACCAATCCTCGCTGGCTGAAAAATGACGTGCCACGACCTGCGAGCCAGCCATCCCCAAGAGCCTCGTGTTTTCTGCTCCCATGCCGATCGCCATTGAGCGCCGCTGAATTGCCTGCGTGACGTTCTGACCATACAACGACAAACCACTCCCAAAATTGGAAATTGGGACCCCGGCTTGAATCGGATCTTGCTTTGCCTCGAGGAATCGACCCCACCACTGCTGTGATCCCGCGTCGTAGAAGATGATCCCGCCGCCCGGACCAGTGTCCCCGACTTTGCAGTTGGCTCCAGTCGAATCGCATGCCGGTGCCGCTGACACAACCGGTACCGATGGGGTCACGAGGAGTCCCGCAAGCCCCAGTGCGAGCGCAAGCAGCACACGTACCCCACGGATACGACTCATCTTGTGGGCACGACGGGACTCGAACCCGGGACCTCCACCATGTCAAGGTGGCGCTCTAACCAACTGAGCTACGCGCCCTTTGCGCCTCGTCAGCCTACCGTCCTTCGTCGCTGAAGGAAATCCCCTCGACCCCGTTCAGAAGGCTTGCAGTCGGAGGCTCACCTCGTTGGCCATCAATCGTCCTGCGCGCGTGAGCACGATCCGCTCGCCCTGTCGCACGACGAGTTCGCCGAGATCTTCGAGGGCGTCGGTGGTGAAGGCTCTGCTCGGCACACCTTCGCGCATGCGAATGAGGAGCTGCAACGCCTCGAGGCGCCGGACGTCGTCGTCGAGGGTCTCTGATGAAGATTCGGGTTCGAGCCCAGCCTCCACCATCTCGATGTAGCGATCCGGGGTGCGCACGTTCCAGAAACGTCGACCATCCATGTGGCCGTGCGCGGCGCTCCCAAACGCGTGATAGTTGCCCTGCAGCCAATACAGCCGATTGTGTTCGCACTCGTGCCCGGTCTTGGCCCAGTTGGAGATCTCGTAGTTCACGAGGCCACGCTCCTCGAGCAATGAGTCGACGAGTTCGTACTTGTCGGCTTGGTCGTCGTCGTCGGGATGACGCGACTCGTCGTCGGCAAGTGGCGTGCCCGCCTCCACCGTGAGGCCGTATGCCGAGACATGCGGCGGGTCGAGTTCCAACACGTCGCGAACGGTGGTTGCCCAGTCGT
>JBEBAF010000283.1:0-6763 GCA_041159045.1 Actinomycetota bacterium | reverse complement strand
GTCAGAGTGCGCGGAAGTTGCAGACGGTGTCGATGAGCAAACGCGTTCCGAAAGCAGTGGCACCCTTTTGCATCCAACCTTCGTCACCGTCAACCTTCATGGGGCCGGCAATGTCGAGGTGAGCCCACGGAGTGTCGTTCACGAATTCCTTCAGGAACAGCGCCGCGGTAATGGTGCCGCCCGAGGGCCCGCCGATATTGCGCATGTCGGCCACGGTCGAGTCGAGGAGTTTGCGATAGTCGGGCACCAGTGGCAACTGCCAAATCGGTTCATCGACGCGCGACGAGGCCTCGCGCATCTGAGCGACGAGCGCATCGTTGTTGCCGAGGACTCCCGCCACCTTCTCGCCGAGAGCGACGAGACAGGCTCCGGTCAGGGTTGCGATGTCGATGATCGCATTCGGCTTCGATTCGGCGGCAAGCGACAACCCGTCGGCAAGGATGAGGCGACCCTCGGCGTCGGTGTTGTGAATCTCGACCGTCTTGCCGTTGCGCATGGTGAGCACGTCGCCCAACTTCAGAGCCGAACCCGACGGCATGTTGTCGGTGCACATCAGGAAGGCGGTGACCTTCACCTTGCACTTCAGGGCCGCAAGCGTGCTCATCGTGGCGAGAACCGCAGCCGCACCTGACATGTCCATTTTCATGACGACGTGGAATCCATCGGATGGCTTCAGCGAGATGCCGCCCGAGTCGTACATGACGCCTTTGCCGACGAGTACGACATGGGCGACCTTGCCCTTGATCTTTTTCGCAGCCGACTTGGGCGTGTACACGAGCTTCACCATGCGCGGCGGCTCGGTGCTTCCCTTGTTCACGCCGAGGAGTCCGCCACAGCCCATGTTCGCCAGCTGGTCTTTGTCGTAAACGGTGACCTCCAGATCGGTTGCCTTCGCGATTTCAACTGCGCGGTCGGCCATCATTCGCGCAGTCAGGTACGCGGGCGGCGTGTTGGCAAGGTCTCGAGCCAAACACACGGCGTCGGCGACGGTGGTTCCGCGTGCCACACCCGAAGTGACGGCCGCTGCATTGGCTGCCGAAACGGTGAACGTGACCGCCGAGAGTTTCGATGCACCCGACTTGTCGTTCTTCAAGTCGACATAGCGGTGTGTTGCCAGGCGAATTCCTTCGACCACTGCTTGAGTGATCTCTGCACGATTGCCACGGCCCGCTTCGGGCAACGAAGTGGAAAGCGTGCCGGCCTTGCCTGCTGCGCGTGCAAGTGCTGCTGCGGCGGTGCGCGCCTCGGTTGGGCCGAACTTGCGCGGGTCGCCAATGCCGACCGCGATGACGACGCGCGAACCACCAAGACCGTGCATGATCATGGTTTGGCCGACCTTGCCGTCGAAACCACGATCGGTGAGTTCGCGACGGCTGAGTCCGACCGCGGAGGGAACTGGCCCTTCCGCCGGAACGACGACGCCAACTGCGTCGGTGGATGAAGCGCTGCGGGAAACCTTGAAGTTGATCGTCACGCGATCATTCTACGGTTCGCACCGGACGGCTTTTCCCTTCCTGCCAACGAGCCATCGTCCACAACAAGTCGGACAGACGATTGAGATACGGCAAGACGTAGGAAGGCGGCGGTGCGGCCGCAACCGAATGGCGCTCGGCGCGACGCACGACGGTGCGCGCGAGATCGAGCCACGCCGACACCGGATGCTCGCCCGGTACGACGAATTCGGTGGGCGGATCGAACTGTGTATCGAGGTGATCGATGAGGTGTTCCATGCGATCGACCATTTCGGGCGCCACCGATGACTGACCGGGCACGAGTTTGTGGCGGTTCTCGGGCAACGTTGCAAGCTCGGCCATCAACACCCACAGATCACGCATGAACGGCTCGAGCATCTTCACCACTTCGGCGGATCGTGCATCGCCCGAGTTGTTGGCTGCGGCGCTTCGTGCCAGTCCGAGCACGGCTTGTGCCTCGTCGACCGTTCCGTAGGCGCGCGGCAACTCGGAGTCTTTGGGAACGCGGCCACCGTAGAAGAGACCGGTGGTGCCGTCGTCGCCATCGCGCGTGTAGATCGATTGACGTGTCATGTGACCGCGACGCTAGTTCCAAAGGACCCATACGGGCCTGATCGAGTGCGGATAACTTTGGTGTTTCATGGCACGCCAGACATATCTCGAAGCCGTCAACGAACGGGTCATCGTCTTTGACGGAGCCTTCGGGACCTTCGTCCAGGGCCTCGATCTCGGGCCCGACGATTTTGGCGGCTCGGTGCTCGAGGGATGCAACGAGATGTTGTGCCTCACCCGACCCGATGTGATCCGCGCGATGCACAACGCATTCCTCTCGGTCGGTGTCGATGCGATCGAAACGGCGTCGTTCGGCTCGTTCTCCACGGTGCTCGCCGAATACAACATTCCCGAGCGCGCCTATGAATTGAACGTTGCTGCGGCAAGCCTTGCGCGTGAAGTCGCGAGCGACTTCGAAGCCGATGGCCGCAGTCGTTTCGTTGCCGGATCGATCGGACCGGGGACGAAGCTCCCCAGCCTCGGCCACATCGGATTCGTCGAACTTCACGACGCCTACGTCGAGCAGGCCCGCGGGCTTCTCGACGGTGGCAGCGACCTCTTCCTCATCGAAACCTGCATGGACCTCTTGCAGATCAAGGCAGCGATGCAGGCATGTCGCAAGGCGATGAAAATCGTCGGCCGGGAAATTCCCATTCAGGTGCAGGTCACCATGGAAACAACCGGGCGCATGTTGGTCGGCACGGAAATCGGCGCTGCGCTCGTCGCGCTCGAAGCGATGCGCCCCGACGTGATCGGCATCAACTGCGCCACCGGCCCCGCCGAGATGCAGGAACACCTGCGCCACCTCTCACAACACTCGCCGATTCCGGTTTCGGTTCTGCCGAACGCCGGCCTTCCCAGCGTCGTCGACGGCAAGACGCATTACGACCTCACGCCGGCCGAGCTTGCGAAGTTCCACCGTCATCACGTGCAAGACCTCGGCATCACCGTCGTCGGTGGATGTTGCGGCACCACGCCGGAACACTTGCGCGCCGTCGTCGAAGCGGTTCGCGACATCACACCGGCCGAGCGCACTCCCGTTCTCGAGCCGTCACTCACGTCGCTGTACTCGCCGGTTCCGATTCACCAAGACAATTCGTTCCTCATCATCGGCGAACGCACCAACACGAACGGTTCGAAGGCCTTTCGTGACCTGATGCTTGCCGAAGACTGGGATGGCTGCACGAAGATGGGTAGCGACCAGGTGCGCGAAGGCGCCCACGTGATCGACGTCTGCGTCGATTACGTCGGCCGCGACGGAACCGTCGACATGGACCACATCGCGTCGCGTTTCGCCAGCCAGGTCAGCGTTCCGCTGGTACTCGACTCCACCGAACCGCAGGTGATGGAAGCCGCGCTGCGCCACAACGGCGGCCGCGCCGTTCTCAACTCGGCGAACCTCGAAGACGGCGAAGCCGAGGGCAGTCGTCTCGATCGAGTATTCGGTCTTGCCCGCGACTACGGATGCGCCGTGGTGTGTCTTCTCATCGATGAGCGCGGCCAGGCACGCGATGTCGAATGGAAGATGGAAGTCGCCCATCGACTGCACAACATCGCCACCGAGCGTTACGGCCTGCGCGCAACCGACCTGATTTTCGATGCGTTGACATTCCCGCTCGGCACCGGTGACGCCGACCTTCGCCGCGACGGAATCGCAACGATCGAAGCGATTCGTCGCATCAAAACCGAAATTCCCGGCGCCTTCACCACGCTCGGTGTCAGCAACGTCAGCTTCGGTTTGAAGCCGGCACTGCGTCAGGTTCTCAACTCCGTGTTCCTCGCCGAGTGCATGGAAGCCGGTCTCGATTCGGCCATCGTTCACGCCAGCAAGATCCTCCCCTTGTCACGCATCCCAGATGACCAAAAGGCCGCCTGTCACGCACTGATCGCCGACCAGCCCTACAACGGAAACGACGCCCTCACCGAACTTCTCACGATGTTCGAAGACGTGCAAAGCGTTGCCGCCGTCAAGGAAGACCGCACCGATTGGCCGCTCGATCGCAAATTGAAGCAGCGCATCATCGATGCGGAACGTGACGGCCTCACCGACGATCTCGATGCCGCAATGGCTCAGGGCATTGCGCCGCTCACCATCATCAACGACATCCTCCTCGACGGCATGAAGGTCGTCGGCGAACTGTTCGGTTCCGGCCAGATGCAGTTGCCGTTCGTTCTACAGAGTGCCGAAACGATGAAGACCGCAGTTGCCCACCTCGAACCTTTCATGGAAAAGATCGAAGGGCAAACGTCGAAGGGCAAACTGGTTCTCGCCACCGTGAAAGGCGACGTACACGACATCGGCAAGAACCTCGTCGACATCATCTGCACCAACAACGGCTACGAAGTCTTCAACATCGGCATCAAGGTGCCGATCGCCGACATGGTTGCCAAGGTGAAGGAAGTCGGCGCCGACGCGCTGGGCATGAGCGGACTTCTCGTGAAGAGCACGCTCATCATGCGCGAGAACCTCGAAGAACTGAACACCCTCGGCATGGCCGACCTGCCGGTGCTTCTCGGCGGCGCAGCCCTCACCCGCACCTACGTCGAAAAAGACCTCCGCGAGGTGTACGAAGGCCGCGTGTTCTACGGGCGCGATGCCTTCGAAGGACTCAACACCCTCGACAAACTGATGCAGATGAAGCGTGGCGGCGAGGACGATCCCACGTTCGGACGCACGCCCAGCGGACGCGTCCTACCCGAGCGCACCAAGGTCGATCGCTCGACGCTCGACCTTCCGCGTCGCTCGCCCGAAGTCGACACCGACAACAAAGTCTTCGTGCCGCCGTTCCTCGGCTCGAAAGTTGTGAAGGGCATCGGCATCGACGAGATAGCCGCGTACATCAACGAAACCGCACTCTTCCGCAACCAGTGGCAGTACCGACCCGAAGCCGGCGAAAGCGACGACGACTTCAAGGCACGCATTCGACCGATCCTCCGTGAGCAACTCGCAAACGCGAAGGCCACCGGAGTTCTCGTTCCCCAAGTCGTGTACGGCTACTTCCCCGTCAATGCCGACGGTGACGACCTCATCGTGTGGACCGACGACACCCGAACCACCGAGAAGTGTCGGTTCTCGTATCCCCGTCAACACGAGGCTCCTTTCCTCTGCATCTCCGACTTCTTCCGCAGCGTCGAATCGGGTGAAGCCGACTACGCCGCGTTCCACATCGTGACGATGGGCAAGGCCGTCAGCGACAAGGCCGCCGAACTGTTCGCCGCCAACAAGTACCAGGAGTACCTCGTGCTGCACGGCATCGGCGTCGAAATGGCCGAGGCACTCGCCGAGTATTGGCACCATCGCATCCGTACCGAGTGGGGTTTCGTCGAAGAAGACGGACCCAGCCTGCACGGCCTCTTCCGCCAGCAGTACCGCGGTGGTCGCTACTCGTGGGGATACCCCGCCTGCCCCGACCTGGAAGACAACGCCACGGTTGCCGAACTGCTCGAAGCAGGACGTCTTGGTATCGAAGTGAACGAAGACACGGGCTGGCAGTACCAGCCCGAACAAACCACCTCGGCAATCATCTGCCATCACCCACGCGCGAAGTACTTCGTCGCACGCGACTGACTCGCTACGGTGGCGTCATGCCCCTCGTCGCGTCAATCCGCACCGGTTTCCAGAACTACTTCGTCTACAAGAACCGCGCCCGCCGCGCCGACTTCTGGTGGTGGTTCGGATTCATCGTCGTTGGCGAAGTGATCCTCAGCTCCATCTCCACGAATGCCGCCAACGCGTTCAGCCTCGTCACCTTCATTCCGCACGTCATGTTCGGCATCCGTCGCTTGCACGACACGAACCGCAGCGGATGGTGGTGGCTCGTACCGATCGTGAACCTCGTGTTCTGGGCACAACCCGGCAACGAAGGAGAAAACCGCTTCGGCCCTCCGCCACCGCCCGCCGCCTACTGACGAGAGTGATCAACCGCGCATTGGTTGCGCGGAGTTCCACGCATTGACCAAACGGGCGTAGTTGCCGTTCAGCGCCATGAGTTCTGCGTGCGACCCGTGTTCGACAACCGAGGCGTGGTCGACGACTGCGATTGCATCGGCGCGTTGCACCGTGGTGAGACGGTGCGCAACGACGATGACTGAACGGCCGTGCATCAATGCCTCGAGTGCGGCCTCGACTTCCTTTTCGGTGCCGGGGTCGAGGTTCGACGTTGCTTCATCGAGCACCAGAACTGCAGGATCAACGAGCGCGGCGCGCGCAAGCGAGACGAGCTGGCGTTCGCCGGCCGAGAATCGCGAGCCACGCTCGCGCACTTCGGTGTCGAGACCGTCGGGTAACGCCGCGAAACGCTCGTACACACCGAGTGCACGAAGGGCCTTCACGATTTCTTCCTCGGTTGCGTCGGGTTTTGCGATGCGCAGGTTGTCGCGGATGGTGCCGTTGAAGAGGAAACCTTCTTGGGGAACCACGACGATGCGTCGACGCAACGAATCCATGCTGGCGTCGCGCAGATCGACGCCACCGAACGAGATCGAGCCCGCCGACGGGTCGTAGAGCCGCGCCATCAATTTGGCGAGCGTTGATTTGCCGGCACCCGTTGGCCCGACAAGTGCCAGTCGTTTACCCGCGGGCAAAGAAAGCGACACGCTGTCGATGGCCGGCTGTGCGCCGCCTTGATACGTGAACGTCACCGCGTTGACGACGAGATCACCCGAGGACGGCAGATCGATGGCGCCGGGCTTTTCGTCGATGTCGGGCTGTGAATCGAGAATGCCGAAGAGTTTTTTCA
>JBEBAF010000282.1:0-4413 GCA_041159045.1 Actinomycetota bacterium | reverse complement strand
CCGGTCGTATTGCGACATCGCTTTCTTCGCCGGGTACTCGCTCTTGATTCCGAGAAGTTCCATGGCTTCGGCCGGAGATGAAACATCGGCACCGTCGAGACGCGCGAGGCGTTCGAAGTGGCGATGCAACACGGCCATCACTTGCAGCGCGTGCATCTCGCCTGCCCCGAGCATGCGGTGCAGGGTGCCGAGCGCCAAAGGCACATCACCCGAATCGATGGCATCGGTCAACTTCCACGGCGCAACCATTCCCGCTTCGCCGAGGAACGGCATGACGTCGTCGCGCGACAACTTGGTTGACTTGCCGAAGGTTGCGAGCAACACCTCGATCACCCCGGGGAATCTGCCGGCATCGTTTCCCAGCCTGTCGACGATCGCCGCGATTGCGCCGGGGTCGAGTTTCAATCCGGCACCCTCGATCTGCTCGCGGAACCACAATTCGCGTTCTCGCGGCTTGTCGGCCACTGTCGTTGACACAGTCGTACCGCCCGCTTTCTTCACTGCATCGAGAACCGATTTGGCCACGGCTCCCGTTGCCGTGAGAAGCAGGTGAGTCGACCCGACGGGATTGACGAGGTAGGCAACCAGCGGCTGCAAAGAATCGACCTTCGGTTCGTTGATGTGGCGAAGCACGACGACACGGTGTTCGGAGAACAATGCCAATGTCGATGCGGCGTCGACGGCTGACCTGATGGCGAGTTCGGTGTCGTCGATGGTCGATTGGTCGGCATCGAAGTCGTCGAGCATGAGCGATCGATCACCACCACCGACTGCTTCGTGGATGCGCGTCGTCAGCTCGTCGACGACGAGTGATTCGTCGTTTCCCGTGATGAGCATGATGGGCACACCCAAGTGTCGCACACGGGTGCCGTCGGCCTCCCCGACCGATACTTCACGAGATTCGCGCGATGATCGCCGCCACCCACCACACGTAGCGGACGCCAAGCAACACGGGTGCCATCACGATCGATGCGATCGGGCCACCGACCAAACCTGCGAACGTGCACAGCGGGAGCCCGGCAAGCATCACCGCACCTGCAACCGGCACGGCAAGCAGGTTCGCCACGAGCCCCAGTGGCGCCACCCTGCCGAACGAGAGCAGCATCACCGGCAAGGTTCCCAGCTGGGCCGCAAGCGAGGTGGCAAGCGGCATGGCAAAAAGACTCGGCCATCGCCACCTCGCGAAAAGATTGCCGATGGGTTTCGCAAGCACCACCAAACCGAGCGTTGCCGAACACGACAACCAGAAACCCACCGACCACATAAGAAAGGGATCACACAACACCAGGAAAAGCGATGAAGCGAGCAGCGTTCGACGAGCACTGATGCGTCCACCCCCGGCAAAAACAATCGCCGACAAACCCGCCATGGCCGCTGCCCGCAGCACCGACGGTTCGGCGCGCGTCATCAAAGTGAAGGCGCCAAGCACCGCGAGAGTGCCGAACAGTCGTCCACGCGGCCGCAATCGCGTCAACAAGGGAGCAAAGACCGCGAGAACGAACGCGATGTTCTGGCCCGACACCGCCGTGAGATGCGACAGCCCCGCCGCCCTGAACGACTCGCGCATCGCACGCGGCTGTGCGCGATCGTCACCGATCACCAAACCAAGCAGCAATGCCGAATCGGGTGCCGGAGTGAACCCAGCACCGCGCGCGATCAAGCGCCGAATTCGATTCGTGGCCCGCGTCAAAGCCGAGCCTTGCACCCAGTCTCCTCCGACCGATACGCGTGTCAGTTTTCCCGCGACGTGGCGAACGAGCTTGTACTTCGCCGAAGAACCGACGAGTCTTTCTCTTGTGGCGGACACCATGACCGTTTCGCCATGAAGATGTTCGGACACACGTCGCGCGTTCGATCCATACAACACGGCCTCGTACCGCCAGCCCTCGATCCTGAACACGACGGCAACACCAGCGCCACGGAGTTCGGGATCCCCCACCATCGTCGCAGCACCCGCGTAGAAACCCGTCGGCACCCGTGCAACGCGCTGCCATTCGCTCGATGCGCGCCAACTCAACACGAGTGCGCAGCAGGCAATGACAAAAAGCACGAACTTCAGCGACAGCCGATGCGACTCGGCCGGGTACCGCGTGTCGTACGATCGACCCATGGCTTCGTCACCCGCCAATGGCACCGCCACGCAGGTCGCCTCAGCCGAACGGCCACGTCGACGTCGCATCGTTCCGGGCGGCATCATCGATCTGAAGCGCGTACTCGCGCGACGCGGTGGTCTTGCGGGCATCGGCGTCGGAGCCGCGTGCGCAGCGTTCGGTGCACTGATCCTTGCGGCATCCGGTGGCGCGATGCTCGGCGCCGTTGGCTACATCTTCGTTGCCTTCGGGATTCCGCTGCTCTCGGTCGTCGGAATTCCCGCCGTGTCCGGAGGCTCGCGGTGGCTGGTTGCAGTGGTGGGTAGTGCGGCAATCTGGTTCGCGATCGGCCACCTGTCCGCGGCGCGAGTTCGCCAAAAGGTGGTTGCCGGATGGCGCGAGTGGGCCACCGAATTTGCCGTGTACGCCGGCGGGGTGTGGCTCGGAGTCGTGCTCGGGCTGGTCTTTGCGGCGAAATCGCTCGGCGCGCTCTGACCCATCTCGCCCCGTCACGAAACGGTGACGAAGGGCTTCATGTCAGCGAACTTTCCGTCGCCGATTCCCTTCACGTTGAGAAGATCCTCGACCTTTCCGAACGGACCGTTCGCTTGACGGTGCGCGATGATCGCCTTGGCGGTCGACGGGCCGACACCGGGCAATGATTCGAGAGCGTCCGAGTCGGCGGTGTTGATGTTGACGATTCGCGACCCGCCCTGCGCCGCCGGGGCCATCGCAATGGTTGTCGCGGCCGCAATCGCCTGCGGAACGGTTGGATGCGTCGGGTTGGTCCGCTTCGCGGCCGGCTTCGCGGTTGGCCGCGTTGCGTGAGTCGCACCTCGCGACGGAATGAACACCTGATCGGCATCGGCAAGCGGCAGCGCCATGTTCACCGACGCCGTGTCGGCATCGGTTGAAACACCACCCGCCGCTTCGACCGCATCGATGACTCGGCTGCCTGCGCGCAACGTGTATACACCCGGGGCAAGAACTGCCCCCACGACATGAACCGTGATGTCGAACCCCGACATTGACATCGGGCCGAACGGCATCGACGTCGAAGGCACGAGCGACGCGCCAACTTGAATCGTCGACGACGATGCCGCAAACGGCAGTGAATTCTCGAGCGGTGGCGCGGGCGCCCGGAGCAGCCACCACGCACCGACACACACGGCCAAGATTGAGCCGACCGTTGCGAATGCCCTGGCCGGCCCGTACCAATCGATTGACGCCTTCAGTCGTTCACGAACGTGTTCCACAGCCTGCACGGCCGTGTGTGTGCGCCGGTCGCCGCCCGACGGCAAACCTCGGACAATCAGAACAGACGCGCGGTGAGCTGCTTGCGATACTTCGCGGTGCGGGGATCGTCGGGCCCCATCGTTTCGAGAATGTCGACGAACTTCTGACGAGCGGCTTCGTCGGACTTCACGCTGTCGAGCAGCGCGGTGAGTTGTGCATCGAAGTCGTCGATCGGCTCGGAGGCCAAGCGCGCTGCAGCTGCCACGCGACGGACGTCGTCGGTTTCCGGGATGCGCGCGAGCAACTTCAGCGCTTCGTCGCTCCGCTCGGTTTTGATCATGAGTTGTGCCATGGCGATGACGGCATCGTGATTCCCGGGCTCCATCGAGAGCGCTACGTTCAGGCTTTCTTCATCACCGGCTTCGATGAGTTGCCGCACGACGCGACTTTCTTCCGACGGCAGGAGACGCGCGACAAATTCTGCAATTGCCTGCTCGGGCTGGGCACCCATGAAGCCGTCGACGACCTGCCCGTTGACGAGCGCGTAGACCGCCGGAATTGACTGCACCCGAAACGCAGCCGAGACCTGTGGGTTGGCGTCGACGTCGACCTTGGCCAAGACAACTTGCCCGTTCGTTGCGGCAACGACCTTCTCGATCATCGGGCCGAGGGTCTTGCACGGACCGCACCATTCGGCCCACAGATCGACCACAACCGGGGTGGTTTGCGAGCGCTCGATGACCTCGGCTTGGAACGTGGCATCGGTGACGTCAATGACCATGTACGAAACGCTATCGGGACCGATTCGTGGCTAGTTTGCAGGTCGCATGAGCAATGACCTTCCCCACGGACTTTCCCCCGCGGTGATCCCTTGGCTCGAGGCGAACATCGCCGGCGCCAAGGCACCCTTCAATTTCACGATGATCGCCGGCGGGCACTCGAACCTCACGTTCGGCGTCGTCGATGCGAACGGCCGCAAATACGTGCTGCGCCGCCCGCCGCTCGGTCACGTTCTCGCAAGTGCCCACGACATGGGCCGTGAACATCGCATCATCGCCGCACTCAGCAAGTCGAAAGTCCCCGTCGC
>JBEBAF010000281.1:0-5764 GCA_041159045.1 Actinomycetota bacterium | reverse complement strand
GCGCTCGTTGACGTGGTGATGGAAAAGATCAAAGACGCCGCCGCGCCGCTCGAGGAACTTTTCAAGGAAGAACTCGCCGAACTCGAAGCGCGAATCAAGATCTCCGGTGAACGCGGCAGTGGCCGCAAGGATCTCGAGGCCTCGCAGAAGCGCCGACTGCGCAAACACCTCACCGACGAACTACGCAACGGACTTGCTGTCGTTGCGGGCGTGTACCGCGATGCGATGTCGCACGTGCACAACGCACATCGAATCGGTGAATTCGCCACCGCCATCGACGACATTCACACTTCGATCGATCGCCTGGCACTGAACGCGAACGAAGAGCTTCTCCTTCAGGCCCTTTTTCTGCGTTTGCCGGTCGTGCGGCAAACAGATCTCGTCGGCTGACGAACGAATCACCCCCACCCTGAATAGAGTTTCAGAATGCTCAGGCAACGACTGATTCTGTGTTCCCTTTCTCTTGCATTGGTGGCCGCCGCCTGCGGTTCCTCTTCCGACACCCGCGACCGCAACGTCAGCGCTGACTTCCCCACAACTTCTACCGCTGTCGAGACATCGACCGCCTCCATCGAGGCCCCCACGACCACGGGGTTCAATACAACGTCCAGTAATCCACCGACGCCGACTTCTGCGCCGACGATGACATCGCTCGGAGTGCAAACTTCCATTCCTTCGCCGTCGAATGTGCCGACGAGTTCCACCTCGACCCCGCCGGTCTTCCCCACGAGCACGAACCTGGTTCAAGCCCAATCCGTTTCCGGCGTGTCGCGAGATGCGTTCTCCATGTTGTGGATCACACACAACGTCACTTCGAAGAAAGACACGATCCGTTTCTCTTTCGCTGAATCTGGCATCACTCAGACAAAGGGCACGATCGTCATCCGGATTGCAAAACTCACCGACCCCGTGGCGACGATCGAGTTGGAAGGCGGAGACATCGAATCCCAATTCGACGTCACACCCATTGCCGCAGCTGACAGCTTCGAGATTTCCTATACATCGGGTGCAAAGAAGTCGAATTTTGTTGGCTTCAAAGCATCTTGTGTCGCCGGAACGTTCAGCTCAACGGGCAGTGGACCGTGCACTCCGGCTACACCGGGTCATTTTGTCTCTTCGAACGCTGCAACGACGGAAACTGAGTGCGTTGCCGGCTCATATCAGCCGTCGATCGGCGGAACCTCATGTGTCGATGCCGATCCGGGCTTCTATTCAAGTGAAACAGCAGCGACGAAGCAGTTGCCGTGTCCGCAAGGGCGTTACCAACCCCGCGCCGGCCAACCAACGTGTCGAGCTGCCGAGGCCGGTTATTTCGTCGAACGAACCGGGGCCGTTAATCGCACTGCATGCACCGATGGGTCGTACCAAGGCTCAACGGGCGACACCGCCTGCGTGCCAGCAGAAAAGGGTTCGTACGTCGACAAAGCGAATCCAATTGCTGCAACTCAATGCAAGGCGGGCACGTATCAACCGCGCGCTGGCCAATCAGTGTGTGTCAATGCCGCACCCGGAACGTATGTCGACAAAGCGGGCGCCACCGCGACAACTCCGTGCAAAGTCGGCACCTACCAGCCCAAGGCTGGACAGATCGAGTGTGTGAAGTCACCGATCGGTTCGTACGTAGCGGAAGAGGGTATGGAAAACGCCGTGCCCTGCCGCGCGGGCACGTATTCCGCAACCGTCGGGGCGACCGAGTGCACCGAAGCCGAAGCGGGCACCTTCGTTGCTGACGCCGGCGCGCGGGCTGCAACTAAGTGCGACTACGGCACGTTCCAACCGGACAAAGGCAAAGCGACATGTCTCCTCGCCCCGGCCGGTAGATACGTCGACATCCAGGGCGCAACGTCAGCAAAGGCCTGCGAACCGACGACATTCCAACCAGAGGCCGGGCAAACCTCGTGCCGTAAGTCGTCTCCGGGTCATTTCGTGAAGACCACCGGTCAGGCAACTGAAACACCGTGTGCGGCAGGGTCATACGTCAACTCGAGTATTCCCATTCCCACGAATTGTGTGCCCGCAGATTCTGGTCACTACGTCGAGAAGTCCGGAGCCTCTTCTCAGGTTCAGTGCAAGGCCGGCACGTACCAACCCGACAAAGGCGAAGCAGCTTGCATTCCTGCCTCGGCCGGCTACTACGTCGAGAAGGCCGGAGCAACGGAAGCAACCCCATGCAAGTCGGGGACGTACCAGCCGTCAGCAGGAATGACGAGTTGTCTCGATGGTCGTATCGGTCACATTGCACCCGAAGATGCAATGGAGTCGGACATTCCCTGCCCGAAGGGAAGCACGTCGGATCTTCCCAAGAGCACAGAGTGCACAACGGCTCCTGCGGGAATGTTCGTCGCAGTGACGGGCCAAATGGCTGCGCAGTTCTGCAAAGACGGAACGTACAACCCGTACACCGGACAATCAGCGTGTCGCGTTGCCGAACCCGGATATTTCGCCGCCGTGGGAACGAAGAGCGGAGCGTTGTTTCCAACCGCATGCAAAGCAGGCACGTACCAACCAAAGGCTGGTCAAAAAGCGTGTATCTCCGCCGAACCGGGCAACTATGTGCCCGACGACGCCGCAGCCGAACAGATCGAGTGTGCAAAAGGAACCTTCAGCGGAGAATCAGGCGCCACTGAATGCGAGCCCGCACCAGCAGGTTCGTTCGTTGCCGACTCTGGTTCGCGCGAGTCCGTTTTCTGCCCTGGCGGAACGTACCAACCGAAGGTTGGACAAGCCACGTGCCTCGAAGCACCAGCAGGTTCGTTCGTTGCAGAGCTGGGCAAAGACGCGACAAGTGGCGCAACCGCGCCAACCAAATGTTCTCTCGGCTACGTACAACCGAAGACCGGCGAGACAGCGTGCATCAAGGTGTCTGTTGGTCAATATGCGAATGTGCGTGGAATGACCGTGGCCAAGCCATGCCCCCGCGGCACGTTCAGTGCACAAGCCGGCGCGGCGACTTGTGAACCGGCACCGGCTGGATTCTTTGTCGATCAAGTCGGAGCAACTTCTGCGAAGCAATGCGGAGGCGGTACGTATCAACCGATGACCGGCCAAGCTGATTGCGTCGAAACAGACCCGGGATTCTTCACTCCATACGATGCGGAGAAGCCTTCAATCGAACAAATTCGCTGTTCTGCGGGCGCATACCAGCCCAAGCGCGGTATGCCGTCGTGTCAACTTGCAGAGCCGGGCTTCTACGTGCAGACACCCGGTGCCACGGCACCCAATCCGTGCCAGTCAGGCGCGTACATGGAAGCGACCGGCAATACGGGTTGTATTCCCTCTGCCCCGGGCAACTACGTCAGCCCCGACGACGCAACCACGCAGGTGAAATGCGCTGCCGGCACCTACCAACCACGTCGCGGACAAACAGCATGTGTTGCTGCGCCTGCGGGATCTTTCGTGGCGTCAGCGGGTCAAGCAGCGGCAACAAAGTGTCCAAGTGGTTCCTATCAGCCGTTGACCGGTGCGACATCGTGTCTGCGCGCGCAGCGTGGTTACTACGTATCGACCGTTGGCGAAACTCGTCAGACGAAGTGCCCCGAAGGAACGAAGCAAGATCTCGAGGGCCAAACGAAATGCGAACCCATTCCCGACACGGGCGAAGATTCTGAATCTCCTGCGACCGTCGCAGGGCAGTCCACCAAGCAGCCGTCATCCACGACCACAACCGTTGGGAAGACCACGGGAACGACGACTCAAACAACGGTCGCGCTTGCCACTCCCACCGTGCCCGTGGTGGCGAAGTCAGTGAAGGTCGGAAAGTCGATCACCGTGGTCGCGAGCAACGGCAAGTCGACTGAAGGTCTCGATGTGCTCATCACTACGTCGTCGTCGACCTGTGCCGTTCGATCGACAGGGGCCGGCTACAGCATTTCGGGTATCAAGGCTGGCGCCTGTCAGATCAAGGTCCTCCTCGTCGGCAACACCACATACCGCACAACTTCTGCCAACTTCAGCGTTGCCGTATCGAAGTAGGCGGCCCGAACGGGCGTCGGTAGGATGTAGCCCTTCGCCCAGATAGCTCAGTCGGCAGAGCATCTCACTCGTAATGAGAAGGTCGCGGGTTCGATTCCCGCTCTGGGCTCCACTGCCACTCCACAAATCCGTCCCCGTTGTTAGTTTCTCGACATGGAAACTCTGTCGAATGGCGATGTTCGACTCGAGTTTGATGCCGAACACGGTGGACGTATCGCCCAGATTTGGCACTCGGAAAATCCCATCCTCATCGACGCAGCCGATGCTGACGATCCGATCTTCGGTTGGGGTTGCTACCCCATGGTGCCGTGGGCGGGTCGGCTGGCCGCGGGACGATTCCAATTCCGTCGCGATGTCGTCCAGATGCCAATCAATGCCGGTCGACATGCGATTCACGGAACTGGGGCACTCAACTCGTGGACGATCGCAGCGGCATCACGGTCATCGCTCGTCGCTCGCTTGAATCTCGAAGTGACCGGCTGGCCGTTTGCATCGTGGTGCGAACAACGTGTGTCGTTGGGTCCGGATTCCCTGCATCTCGAACTCTCCGTGCACGGTGACGTGCGTGAGTTCCCCGCGCAGGTCGGTTGGCATCCGTGGTTCAAGGTTCCCGATTCGTGTGTGATGACGTTTGGAACGATGTTCGCGCGTGATGAAGATCACCTTCCGACGAATCGCACAGTTCCACCACATACCGGTCCATGGGATGATTGCTTCACCGATCTTGTCGATGGCCCCCGTCTGATGATTGATGGTGTTGCCATCGACCTCTCGAGTTCGTGCCGCTATTGGGTTATCTACAACCAATCACCGAATGGTTGGTGCCTCGAACCACAATCCGGACTTCCGAATGCCTTCAACTCCGCACCGGAATCCGCTCTCGACATCGTCGGACCGGCTCGCGTCTTGCAACACCACTTCACAATGCACTTCAGCTGAACGAGTCATAGGGCTCGGGAGAAGATCGAGATCTCGATACCGCGAAACTTTCGGCGCTGAAGTTCCGTCCATCCCGTGCGCCGATACCAATCCTGCTGGTCGTGGGTCCACAGGAAGACTCTCGGGATTCCCTCGGCACGGCAGCGATCGAGTGCAGCGTTGATCAACTGCGTGCCGAATCCCCGACTCCGAAATGAGGGATCAATGATCATCGCTGCAATCCACGGAGTCAGATCATCGACGTCGTCAAGATCGTCTCGCTCGACGATCGCGACGGTCCCGATGCACCTACCGTCGTGAAGCACCCCGAGAACTATCGGCAATCGTCCACGAGGGCTGAACCACGGCGAATAGAACGTCGTTCAATCGTCGTGGTCGAATAATGGGAAAGCTGCTTTGTAGTGATCGATCTGCCACTCGATGATTCGGGCGACGACTTCCGGATCCTTCGGTAGATCAACGACTTCGATTCGGCCTGTCATGCGCGGCATCGCGGAACATTATGGTTGGCAACGAGGAGGAAGATGTGAAAGTTCCCTTGACAATCGTCGATCATCTGCGACGCGCCGAGCAGGTTTACGGCGAAAGATTGGCGCTCGTCGACGAGCCCGATCAGCCCGCTTCGCCATGGCCCGGGTTGACCTACGCCCAAGTCGCCGATCGTGCTCGCGCCCAAGCCGCAGCGCTCGATGATCTCGGAATTCCGCAGGGTGCGCGTGTGGCCATGGTCAGTCACAACTCTGCCCGCCTGTACACGTCGTTTTTCGGCGTCAGTGGATACGGACGCATTCTCGTGCCGGTGAACTTTCGGCTCGTAGCCGAAGAAGTCAAGTACATCGTCGAACACAGTGGC
>JBEBAF010000280.1:0-4928 GCA_041159045.1 Actinomycetota bacterium | reverse complement strand
GCGGCGCAATCTGATCGTTGCGCTCGTTGCCGTTCTGGTTGCAGTCATCGTCGTTGGTGGGGGAGTCGGCTGGTGGTATCTGCGCCAAGTCAATCCGCCGGGAGTCGCCGGAACGGCGGTCAACTTCACCGTGGTTGAAGGCGACAATCTCGACCTGGTTTCGCGTCGGCTCGAAGACGAGAAGTTCGTCACGTCGGCGAGGGTCTTCCGGTGGTACGTGAATCGGAAGGGCGGCATCCGATTCGTGCCGGGCTACTACCAATTGAAGCCACGCGATCACATGGGCAACATCATGGGGGCTCTCAATACGCCACCGGCCCAAACCTTCGTCAATGTGACCTTTCCCGAGGGATACACCGTCGGCCAGATCGCGCAACGTCTTGCACTCAAGGTGCCCCGTCTTGACGAGGCAACGTTTCTTCAGCAAGCCAGCGCCGGCGTGGTCACTTCCAGTTTTGGCCCTGCGAATCCCGCGGCGGGTTCGACTGCGCTCGAAGGGTTGTTGTTCCCCGACACGTATCAAATTTCCGGCGACGACTCGGCCACACGAGTGTTGCAACGTATGGCCGCACTCATGGAGCGTGTCGGTCGTCAGGAAGGGCTCGACAAAGCGCGAGAAAAAGTTGGTCGATCGGCGTATGAGGTCTTGATCATCGCGTCGATGATCGAGCGCGAAGCAAAGATTCCGGCCGACAGAGCGAAGATCGCGCGTGTCATCTACAACCGACTGCGTCGCAACATGGAGTTACAGATCGATGCGACGTTGAGGTACGGCCAAGCCGACGACGCAAGGATCGCAGACCTCGTGAAAGTCGATTCGGCGTACAACACGTATACGCGCAAGGGGCTTCCACCCACGCCGATTGCGAATCCGGGTCGCGCCGCCATTCAGGCGGCTCTCAATCCGGCGCCGAATCCCACTGCGACCGATCCAATCTGCAAAGACCTGAAGAAGTCGCAGAAGTGTGAATACCTGTACTACGTCATCGCCAACAAAGACGGTGGTCACGTGTTCGCGGCAACTCTCGATCAGCACAACGCGAATGTCGAGGCCGCACGAGCAGCGGGACTCATCGGATGAGCAAGAACAGCTCGGGCGTTCCACATGAAATCACTGCAATCCTGAAAGGCACGACGCGCATTGCGTGCGTCCTCGGCAAGCCGGTGAAACACAGTCTCTCGCCGGCAATTCATAACGCCGCCTTTGCCGCCGGAGGGATTGACGCAACGTACATCGCAGTGGAGATCAACCACGAAGAATTCGAGCCCACCGTCTCGGCCCTTCGGCGCGTGGGTTTTCTCGGCGCCTCGGTGACGATGCCATACAAGGAGGCCGCGTTCTCCGTGTGTTCCGAAGTGGGTGACACCGCACGCCGTCTCGGATCGCTGAACACGCTCATGCCATCAGGCGATTCGTTGCGCGGCGAAAGCACCGACGGCGATGGTTGTGTCGGTGCGCTTCGCGGAGCCGGGTTCGAGCCGCGCGGAAAACGGATCGTCGTCTTGGGTGCCGGAGCCACTGCACGTGCTGCGATCGTTGCGCTCGGTAATGCCGGGGCGTCCGACATCGGCATTTTCAATCGCACCGAGGCGCGAGCAATCGAGGCTCGCGCACTGGTTCCCGAGGTGGCTCGCGTGGCGAACGTCGGCGATCTGGCCGAGTGCGACGCGATCGTGAACACCACGCCCGCGGGCATGGGTGAGAATCGCGATCGCGTGTTCGACCACCGGTTGATCACTCGTCATCATGTGGTTCTCGATGCGGTTTATCAACCCCTCGAGACAGAACTCTTGGCGTCGGCGCGAGCCGTTGGCGCCACGTGCATCGACGGACTCTGGATGCTCATCCACCAGGCTGTCGCTCAACAGGTTCTCTGGACCGGTGTGGTTCCGGATCCACGGATCATGCGGGCCGCGGCAGAACGCGAACTCGCCCGTCGTCACGGATAGCCTGCTCCGCGTGTTGCGCTACCTGACCGCCGGTGAATCTCACGGACAGGCCCTCGTTGTCATCGTCGAAGGGCTCCCTGCCGGCTTGCGGGTCACCGAGGCAGATATTCAAGCCGAACTCGGCCGACGTCGCCTGGGATTCGGGCGAGGGCCCCGTCAGCGCTTCGAGGTCGATGAGATCCTCCTCCTCGGAGGCATTCGTCATGGGCGCACGCTTGGCTCACCCGTTGCCATTCAGATCCAGAACACCGAGTGGTTCCGCAGCGACAAGTGGCACAAGGAAATGACATCCGAGCCCGGCAAAACGGAATCGCCACTCACGCAGCCGCGCCCGGGGCACGCCGATCTCGCTGGTATGCAGAAGTACGGGTTCGACGATGCCCGCGATGTTCTCGAGCGCGCCAGTGCGCGCGAAACCGCTGCGCGCGTTGCGGCTGGCGCCCTGGCGAAGCTTCTTCTCAAGTCGATCGGCGTCGATGTTCTGTCGCACGTCATCCAGATGGGCGATGCCCGTTCCACGGCTGCGGCGAGGCCAATGCCCTCCGATCTTGCCCTCATCGACGAATCGCCCGTGCGATGCTTCGACAGTGCCGCCGAAGCCGCCATGGTGAAAGCCGTTGAAGACGCCGCCCGCGAAGGAGACAGCCTCGGCGGAGTCGTCGAAGTCATTGCCTACGGAGTTCCCGTCGGTCTCGGAAGTCACGTGCACTGGGACCGCAAGATCGATGCCAATCTCGCCCAGGCAGTCATGAGCATTCAGGCAGTCAAGGGCGTGGAAATTGGCGACGGCTTCGAAGTTGCCGGTCGTCGTGGTAGCCAGGCGCACGATCCCATCGAATGGGATGCCGCTGCCAATTCGTATCGACGTCTGTCGGCACTTGCCGGTGGAACCGAAGGTGGAATGACGACAGGTGAGCCCGTCATCGTTCGCGCAGCCATGAAGCCTCTCGCCACGCTCAACCGTCCGACGTTGCAAACCGTCGACGTGGTCACCAAAGAGTCCACGGTCAGCTTCAAAGAACGCACCGATGTCACGGCGGTCCCTGCAATGGGTGTCGTTGCCGAAACCATGGTGGCCCTCGTGCTGGCTGCCGAAGCGCAGCGCAAGTTCGGCGGCGATTCCGTCGACGAGTTCCAGCGCAACTGCGCCGCATTCCTCGGGACCCTGTAGCCATGTCCGCACCGCACGTTGTGCTGGTCGGACTCATGGGCGCGGGTAAAACATCCGTGGGCAAGAATCTTGCGCGCGAACTCAAGAGACCGTTCATCGACACCGACGCAGAAATTGAAAGCCGTACCGGCCGCGCGATCGCCGAGATTTTTGCGACTGATGGCGAAGCGGCATTCCGTCAGATCGAAGTCGACGTCGTTGCCGACGTACTCGGGTCCTCGACCGCGGCGGTTGTGGCTACCGGCGGTGGGGTCATCGAAACGCAAGCAGGCCGTGCCGAATTGAATCGTGCGCGGGCCGCCGGGGTCACCGTCGTGTGGCTGAAGGCCACCGTGCAGACGATGTTGCAGCGCACCTCGCGATCCACGAATCGCCCGCTTCTCGTGGGCGACCGAGAGGCGGTGTTGCGAGATCTCCTCGATCGGCGCGGGCCGCTCTATCGCGAGGTTGCCGACAACGAAATCGTCACAGATCGCAAGGCTCTTCCCCGTATTGTTCGTGAGGTCATGACAGCACTTCCGAACGAGCCCGCCACGCGCCGCACCGTCACCGTTGCTTTGGGTGAACGGTCGTACGACGTTTTGGTCGGCGCCGGTGCCGTCACCGACATCCAACGGCTCATACCAAGTGGCGTGAAGCGCGCGGTCATCGTCAGTCAGATCGGAGTTCCGTCGATTCCCGAGATTGATCTGCCGACCCAACTCGTGCACATTCCCGATGGCGAGCATGGAAAGAATCTTGCGACCGTCGAAATGTTGTGCCGCGAATTCGCAAGGTTCGGCCTGACGCGCAACGATCTCGTCATCGGCGTGGGTGGAGGTCTGGTAACCGACATCGCAGGTTTTGCCGCCGCGAGTTGGCATCGCGGTACGCGGGTTCTTCACGTGGCCACCACGTTGCTTGCCATGGTCGACGCGGCCATCGGTGGCAAGACCGGCGTCAATCTGCCCGAAGGCAAGAATCTCGTCGGCGCCTTCTGGCAGCCGTCCGCCGTTGTGTGCGACACCGACTATCTGGCAACGCTGCCCGAACGCGAACTGCGTTGCGGTTGGGGAGAAGTCGCCAAGTATCACTTCCTCACCGGCGACGACATGTTGTCGATGTCCACCGACGAACGCGTTGCGCGCTGTGCGCAAATCAAGGCCGACATCGTGGCGGCCGATGAACGCGAAGGTGGTCGACGAGCACTGCTCAATTACGGGCACACGTTCGGGCATGCCATCGAAACCGTGACCGGTCATCGTTTTGCCCATGGTGAAGCAGTGGCGATTGGTCTGGTGTGTGCTGCGCATCTGGCACACCTGTCGGGCCGTATCAACGCCGACCGAGTCGAGCAGCACTACGACGTTCTTGCCGCGTATGGTCTTGAGTCATCGCTACCCGCCGATGTCAATCACGATGCCCTCGTTGCCGCAATGTGGCGAGACAAGAAGGCGACCGACGGCTTGGTATTCATCCTCGACGGGCCGAACGGCCTCGAGTCTGTTCCGGGCGTCGATCCGACTCTCGTGACCCAAGCGCTTGGCGCCGCTGCTGCGGTACGGTGACATCATGACGGCTGTGCGCATTCTTCTCGTGAACGGGCCGAACCTGAATCTTCTCGGCACGCGCGAGCCCGCCATCTATGGCACGGCAACACTTGACGACCACGTTGCCGCCGTTGGTGAATCGTGCCGTCATCGGGGCTGGTCGCTTCAGCACATTCAGTCGAACAGCGAAGCCGAGCTCGTCGGTGCAATTCACGACGCACGGAAATCTGCCGACGCGATCATCATCAATCCCGGTGCATTCACGCACTATTCCTGGG
>JBEBAF010000279.1:0-11095 GCA_041159045.1 Actinomycetota bacterium | reverse complement strand
GCCGAACCTTGTTCGGTTTCTTCGGTTGCGGCGATTTCAACGCCCACCACTTCGGCGGTGTCGCCATCGATTTCGGTCTTCACGCACTTCTGTGCGGTTGCACCCTCGCCCGCTGCCGGGTCGGGATCGGTGGACGAACAGGTCCAACCGGTTGCGTCGGTCTTCAGTCCCTTGAAGTCGAGGCCGCGACGCATGCTGAACACGACTGCCGCGTTCATTGCCGGGCCGTATGCCGAGCGAATGTTCGCATCGACGACGACCGATCCCGGCGCGGTGATGCTGCTGTTGCCGTCGCGCGGGGTGAGGCGAACGCTGACATCGGGCTCGGGAGTCGGGATGACGCGAACGCTTGCCTGACCGCTGGTCTCGAGCGGGCTGTCGTCGATGATGGTCTTCGAAACCGAGTTCACTTCCCAGATCACCGGCTTGTCGGAAACCTTTGCGGTCTTCGACACGCGACCTTCGATGGTCAGGGTGTCGGAGAAGTTGCTGGGAGCAATGTCGGCACCCTTGTGGTTGCAGACATCGGGTGAAGCGGGGTTTTCACAGGTCCAGCCGTCGCCGGAAATCTTCACCTGATTGATGCCGAGATCCTTGGGAAGAACGTTACGGAACGTGAACGCACCGGACTGTGTTTCGGTGCCGGTCGGAAGAAGGCGCATTTCAGCCTTGAACTTTCCACCGGGGTACACGCGACCGAGAACCTTCAAGTCAACCCACACGCTGGCGATGACGGTCTTGTTCTCGCCCACTGCCGAACCAACCGACACACCGGCATCGGGGTCGGGCCCGAGCAACTGCACGATTGCTTCGTCGTTCTTGTGATCGATGTCGTCGGTCGACGTGGCCGCGAAAACGATGTGCGGCCATTCGGCGAGCAATGCCTTGGCGCCAGGAATGTCACCTGACTTGGTCTTGTTGCCAACGTCGGTGACCAACGAGTCCGGAGGAAGCGGATACTTCGCATCCTTCGCAATGTCGAACTGAAGATCGGCCGTTGCGATTCCACCCGGGGGCAGCACTGCGTTCTTCGTACCCGTTGCGGTCTTTTCGACGTACGTACACACGACGCCCGAGCAGGACCAGCCGATGTCGCCGGCAGCCGAATCAGCCGTGATGGCCGGCGATGCCGACTTGAACGTTGCCGTCTTCGGCATGTCGCTCATCGTGAAAGTGATCGGAGCCTTCTGGCCTGCGTACTCGGCACCAATGTTGGTGATGTAGGTCATGCCCATGTAGATCTGGCCCGGCAAAGCGGGCCCAACGAGCTGTGCCGACGAGATGAGATCGACACCCGACTTTGCCGTTCCGGCTTTGCCGGCGGGAAGGTCGGACGTTGGCTGCTTGTCGTTCGCCGGGGGCGTGTCGATGTTGTCGAGCTTCACGCCTTCGGGAAGCAGAGGCGCAAGTTCGGTATTGGTCAGGCCGGGAATGGTTGTCGGCGGTGTGACCGCGCCGTTCGCACCGGCTGCCGTTGTGGTGGTGGCACCTGCAGCAGTCGTCGACGTCGCACCCGGAGTGGTGGTCGTGCTGCCGGCAGCGGTCGTGGTGGTCGAATCGTTCGGTGCACTCGCGCTGAGCGGTGCAACATCGACAACTCCGAGGCACATGACGAGGGTCAGGGCGACCCCATTGCGGAGAGCGTGACGCTTGGTGATTCTCATTGTGCACATCCTGTTGAAGCGAAGCCGGTGAGAGCGCGGGCGTTACCCGTGGTTGCAAAGACGGGGCGGTAGAGCGGCGCGGCGACCGCGACGCGGTCGAGCGCGGCACGCTGACGAATCAGCGCAACGGTGTCGGCGTTTGCGCCAGACAACTTCGACTTGAGGTCGGCGACCGAAAGCTTCGGCCCACCGTTTTGAAGTGCCGAGATGCAGTCGGAGACCGACCACACTTCGTTCTTCCAACGCAGTTCGCCGATTCCATTCGTGACGTTGCGGCAAGTCGACGCGGTGGAGCCGGTGCAACCGAGCACCCAGTCGCGAATCGAGTTGCCGGTGGCAGCGGCATCGATGTTGGTGGGATCACCGACGATGAATTCGGCCCCCCATCCGTTGCCGAGGTACGACCCGACGGCCGTGGCGGTCGGGTCGAGGCCACGAACCGACGTGATACCCGAACCCTTCAGCGTGGCGGCGAGAACCGCCTTGATGACCTTCTTGACGCCGGTGCTGACGAATGCGCAGTTGTCGCACGGAATTGTTTTCGTGCCGACCGTGAGGTTCCAGCGCAGTGTCATCGGCGTCGTGGTGCCGACCCATTCGGCGCTGGCAACTGTGAGGTTGCCGGTCGAGTCGGTGCGATAAGTGGTGCTGACCGTCTTCGCCGCATTCGCGGTGACCGATGCTTCAGCGGGAAGCGCCGGACGCGGAGAACCGAGTGCACTCGTCGAGTCCAAGTACGTCGGTGCGTAATTGCCCGGGTCGGTGACCTTGGTTTGCACCGGCACCGCGATGGTGGTTGTCGGTGCGGCCGCTGCAGTGGTGGTGGTTGCACCCGCCGCCGTGGTTGTCGTTGCACCCGCCGCAGTGGTTGTCGTGGCGCCGGCGACGGTTGTGGCGGGCGCGACGGTTGTGGCGGGCGCAGCGGTTGTGGTGGTGTCGAGCGCGGCGTTCTTCACACGCTTGATCGTTGTTTCGCTTGCGCTGTCGGAGGACTTGGATCCCCCGCAGGAAGCGAACACCGTCGCGGCAAGCACGACAGCAATGAGCGAATTCCTCTTCTTCATGTTCATCCTTCGCAGTTCTTTGCGACGAAGTCGTCGACGTTCTTCGAGGCGGTTTCGAGATCAGGTGTCGTGAACTTCTGCACGACTTCGTTGAAATTGGCGAGCGTGGGATCGGCGGTCAACGACTCGGCCATCGCGCTGGCTGCATCGGCGATCGCACCAACGTCGTTCTTCACTGCACTTGGTGCATCGGCTGCGAGCGACGAGAGAGCTTCTGCGCGTGCGGACATTTGTTTCGCAACTTCTTCGACCTGCGCATCGTCGGCAAGGTTCGTGGCGTTGATGGACTCATCGGTTGCCGCCTTGCAGAACGACGCGAGCAGTGCGGCCTCGTCGACCGGCGCGGAATCTTGTGTCACCGCCGTGTCGTTTGTCGACGATTCAGTCGAATCCTTGGAACCACCACATGAGGCGAGCGCGAGAACCGCGACACCGAAAATCGGGACAAGCGTCCCCCTGACCAACCGCATGGACATTGAAGCCCCTCCCTTGTGCACGGGGGCACGTTAGTCAGCCGCGCACCTATTGACCAGTCAGGTGCCAAAACTTCGTCGGGACGTCACCGAGAGGTCAGGTACCCCCTCAGTTGGGTCCCAAGAAGCCCGAAGCGACCGCCGGGCTGCCCCACAGGTACAGCGCCAGCGGCCGCCGAGGCCGAAAATCAGTGATCTAGCGAATCGCGAAGTGGCGACCCTCGTAGTCGACCCAGATACTCGACGGGTTGACCGAGAAGCCGAGACCGATGCTGGCGAGGGTCTTCCATCCGCTCCAGGTTCGGCCGCAGTCCCAATGCCAGCAGTCGAATCCGTCGACGACCGAGCCCTGAACCGATACGGAACCGCTCGCACTGAACGAAACGTATGGAGACCAACTGGTGATTCGCAGCGATGCATTGATGCTCGCCGAGATGCGGAACTTGACGAGTGCAAGATCGACCTGCGGTGAATCCCAGTTGAATCCGGCATTCACCGTGAAGTCGAAACTGCCGTTGCTGTTGATGTTGCCGGCAACCGCGAATCCGATGCCAATCAGGTTGAAGCTTCCCGAAACGTTCAGGTATGCACCGATGCGGTACTTCGTCGTGGTGATGGGCGGGAAGATGCAGAGTTTCTGCCCGAACAAGAAGTTCTGGCAGGTGAACTGCACGTTGTAGCCGATGTTGCCCATCTTCACGGTGCCGTTGATCTTCATGATGCCGAGATTCAATGAGGCGTTGAGGCTCGCCTCGAAGGAACCGTCGGCAGTGACGGTGATCGACCCGCTTCCGGTGATTCCCGGGACTGCCAGCGACAACGAAGCCGACATGCCTTCCTTACCGGGTTCATTGGAAATCGTGAATGAGCCATTGGCCGCGACTCCGGCTGCCGACAGCGAGGCGCTACCCGTCATCGTGAACCGGAAACCAGCGGTGGGGTTGTTGTAGAAGCTTCCGCTGAAACCGACATTGACGGCACCAAGAACCTGGATCGTCGACGTCAAGGAGAAGCTCCAGTTCGCACCGGTCTTGTTTCCGGTGACGCTGACATTCGCGTTGAAAGCAACCAAGTTGAGGCTGCCACTTCCGGTGAAGCTGAAGTTGCCGCCGGTGTCGAACGAACCGCCGATGCTGAGGTTGCCGCCGATGTTTCCGGAACCAATTGCAAACGACGCGTTGAACTTGGCGTAAGTGATGCCGCTGGCACGACCCACGGCAACCGACCCACTGGCCGCGAAACCACCGAGATTGATGCTGATGTTGTCGGCTGCAACCCGGAAGTCGCCCGCCGCCGCCGTGACGGTTGCACCATCACGGTTCACGATGGTGATTCCTGAACCAGCCTGCCAAACGACCTGTCCGGTGAGTTGGGCACTGAAGACCGAACTGACACTGATTGTGCCGGTGATCTTGACCTGGTTCTTGTCAACCGTGCCCGTGACCTGACCGAAGTCGTAGCCACCGACGGATCCCTTTGCGTTGAACGAAAGCGTTGGGAACTGACCATCGGTATAAGCGATCGAGAACTGCCCGTCGATCTTCACGATGCTCGCGATTGTTCGCGTCGCTTGGATCGTTGCGTTCAACGACTGCAACTTGTAGTTCGCCATCGTCATCGCGAAGTCGACCTTCGTCTTGTCACCGAGGAACGTGAAGTCGCCCGATGCCTTGATGTTGGCGAAACCATTCTTCGGCCTGAGATTCACCGTGACTGCCGCGGTCTTGATCTCGAGGAAACCAGGGACAATCGAGAGGTTGTCGATGCTTCCCGTGAGGTCGACCCAAGGACCATCGGTCACGTTGTAACCGATGTTGCCATTGACATTGACCTTGGTGTTACCGATCGTGATGCCGCCGGCAAAGGAGACGAACGATTCGGTCGGCGAAATCTTGATGCCGAGCTTGGTTTCGTCGACCTGTACCCCACCCGCCTTGAACGCACCGATCGCAAGGCTCGCGTCCAGCGAGAATGGACTCGTTCCGATCTTTGCGCGAACGTCAACCGGAGTTCCGAGAACGGTTCCGGAGAATCCGACGGACACGCCAGGTTCGAGAAGCTGGTTGCCGATCTGGCATCCAAGCGGAGCAATGATGAGATCCATGAAGGTGGACGTGAGAACACCGCTACCGATGTTCACCACCTTCGCGGTGCCATTCGTGATGGTCTTTCCATCAGCGCCGAGCGTGCCCGCCTTGAACTGGAAGCAGGGCTTCGTGACATCGATGTTCGCCATGAGACGTACTGCGACGCCGGCTTCCATGCCGAGCGGCTTCTTCCAAGAGTCGGGCAACTGAGCAGTTGCAGCCAGACCGAGAGTCGGCAACGGAATCGGAGTCGTCGCGAAGTTGATACCGACCTGGATGGCGGCGTCGGACAACGTGAGGCCACTGATACCGAACGCGTTGGTCCAGAAGTACGGCTTGCCAGTTACCACATCGGTTCCCAAGCTGAGCGCCATCGAGATTGCCGTCGTTGACACGGTGCCGCGAACTTCGAGCGGTACCGGCGAAGCTCCGTTGCCCGTGTCGAAGAGAATGTTGCCGATCAGGCTGAGTGTCGGAGTCGGACTACCGCCGATTTCCACACCGAAGCTCGCGAAGCGCATCGACAACGAACTGGTCTTGAAGACGTACCAGTTCGCCGGCGTTGGCAGCATGATCTTGAGTGTCGGAAGCTTTCCGCCGGCAAGGTCCTTCAGCGGCACCGTCACCGGTACGACGTCGAGGCTCGGCATGTTGACCATGCCCTTCAACCACGCAGGGACCTTGAATCCGGCCAACAACGTCGGGTTGTTGAGCGGAATATCGACCTTGCCGAGAGCAGGAGCATTCGGCAATGTGACCTGCAGCGCGTTGTAGGTGGCGAACGCAAACGAGGCATTCGACAATGTCGGACCGCCCGGAATCGGCGTCCAGTCGTTCAGGCCACCGCTGACGATGACACCCTGTGCCGAGAAGACCGCGGCCATCGACAAAGTTGTGCCGAGAACGTCGGCGCTACCCGACACCGAGGCTGAAAGGCCCTTCGCGGATTCGTAGGCAACCGCGAGCGTGGGGGCCTTGATCGTGACGCCGGTGGTGACCGGAATGTCGGCAAACACCGCCTTCAGTTCGGACTTTTCCTTGGTGAATGTTCCGCTGAGAGTCGCAGGTGCCGTGTACCCCTGGCCGACATTCACCGAGACTTTGCCTGAAGCCGTGAATGCAAGAACGCAGCTGGCACCGACCTGACAGGTTGCAGTGATCGCTGCACCCGGTTCGCTGACCTTGACACCCGGACCCGAGGACGAGCCGACCGGATACCAATCGCTTGCCCCCTTGAACGAGAGGCTGAACGTGCGAGTTTGGTCCTTGCGAACCATCGAACCCGTCAGACCGGTCAGCGGCAAATTCAATCCGCTGAATGGCGACCACGTCGTCGATCCACCGGACGGCTTCACCGTCACTGCGAACGAGTAGTCGGTTGCCGAAACGTAGTTGAGGTTGAATCCGAGCACGATCGGCGTGGTCGGTGTTGAAATCTCGATGTCACCGCTGCCGGTGGCCTGCACCGAACCCGACGCGTTGCTGAGGTTCAAGTCGAGGGTATTGATCTTCACACCGTCGACCACGGTGACCGGTTGCTTGACTTTTGCCGTGATCGTGTACGTGAGGTTCTGACCCGTACCCGCGCGTGAGAATTGACCGCTGATGTCGGTGGCATTCGACGAGTACGACGCGTTGAGAGAGAAAGCCCCCGTTGCGAGCGTCATTGTTCCCTCCACCTTCACCGCACCGAATGTGAGGCTCTGGCTTCCGGACAATTGCTTCACCACATCGGGCATCGGCATCGACAACTTCACCTGCGGCATGTTCTCGAGGAGGTTCACGGCCGGCAGAGACGGGAAGTTCGGCACCTTTGGTGTCCAGTTGATTCCGGCGGGTGCCTTCAACGCCCATGCGAACTGACCACCGTCGAATCCGATGTCGGATCCGGGGAACTTGAACGACGGGAAGTCGCCCGTGAGCAGCGCGCCCGACGAATTGAACGTGACGACAGCCGTGAGGTTCGCTCCGAAGAGCGAGAAAGTTCCTGACAGCGTTGCCGACGACTTGTCGGTGCTGGTCTTCGGTGGGATCGTCAGGCTGAATGTCGGCGCAACGAGCTTGATGTCGGGGCTGAACGAGAGATCGTTGAACTTGGCCGAGAACGAAAAACCCTTGTCGTCGAGTTTGCCCGCGACGTTGGCGGTCGAAAGTCCTGAGACTCCGATGTCGAAACCGAGCGTTCCCTTGATGTCGAATGCAGGAACGCATTTCGCGCCGCTGTTGCACGTGACCGAAGCCGTTCCGGTGACGTTCGTGACACTCAGTCCGCTGACCGGCTTCCATGGGCCCGCCGTTGAGAGTGCCACATTGAGAACGCTTCCCGTCGCGCTGCGCTTGAACGAACCCGAGGCCTGTCCGAGTGACAACGCTTCCCCACCCGCAACCGCGAACGACGGGTTGGTCGCTCCAGCCGAGACATTGACGGTGAAGTCGGTGGCGGAGTTGTAAGCCACGCTTCCGGCGACGGTGACCACCGTTGCGTCGGGCAACTTGATGTCGACTGAGCCTGTTCCGGTGAATGTGACGGGTCCTCCCGGTGTCTCGTTGCCGAACTTCATGTCGAGCGTGCTGATCGACACCGAATCGGTGAGTGCGATCGCCTTCTTCACTTTGCCCGTGAGGTTGTACTTGTACGGGTCGCCCGTCTTCTCGCGGCTGATCGCCCCGGCAAGATCGAGGGTGTCATTGGTCATCGACGCGGCAAGGTTGAACTTGCCGGTCGAGAAGTCAACTTCTCCATCGAGCGCAATGTCACCAACATTGGCAACCGTTGCAGATGCGAGTCCCTTGACCTGATCGGGAATCGCAATCGCAACGTCGAGACGCGGCACCTTCGGCGAGAGCGTCACGGCCTTGAAACTTGGCAGCGACGGCACCTTTGGCGTGAACGAGATGGTCCCCGTCGACCACGCCAATTGCCCCGACTTCCACACCGGACCGGATGCACCGAACGGCGCAATCTCGGGCAGATCGGCGGTCAACAGCACTCCGGACTTCGAGAACGCGGCCGAAGCCGTGACCGGTTTGTCGAAGACATTCATCGAACCAGCAAGCTTCACCGTTGTCGCAACGTCGGCTGTACCGACATTCGTCGAATCAATGGACAACGATGCCGAAGTGACGTCGAGTCCCGGCACAACATTGACCTTGTCGATCGACGCTTTCAGCGAAGCCGTCTTCGCAGTGAAATCGACGGCGCCGGTCAACTTGCCGGTAGTCACGGACCCACCAAGTGTTATCTCGGCGTTTGCATCGAGGCCCACCTTGACGTCGCAAGTAGCGGCTCCGGCAGCGCATTGTGCGGTTGCCTTGACGGTGGGTGCCACGAACTTCAGGCCCGTGAATGGCGAAACGTCGCCACCAACAACGCTGATGTTCACGTCTTTCGCACCCGCGGTCATCTTGTACGAACCCGAGGCGCTACTGAGCGGAATCGAAATGTCCTTTCCGGGACTCCACGTTCCACCGCTCGTGACAGCCGAAACGTTGAATGCGTTGTTCGACGCGTCGGTGTACGAAAGATCAGCGGCCAAGGTCAAAGCATTCGAGCCCGACCCGATCACCATTGAGCCGGATCCCGAAATCACATCTCCCGTTCCGTACGTGGCCGTCAGCGACGTCACTTTGACGTTCGACGCAAGCGAGATTTCACCTTGCAGCGCACCCTTGAGAGCGACAACGACCGCGCCGTCCGCGGTTTCCTTCTTCACCGAGCCGGCAAAGTCGATCGATGATCCGAACAGTTCGAAACCGTTGGTCAACGACGCATCGAACGCAAATGTTCCGTTGGTTGCAATCGCGCCGGTCACCGATGCGGTCGGCGTCTTGCCGTTCTTCACCGGTCCCGCTGCAGAGGCGCTGAGGCTGACTGCCTTGCCACCTTCGGCATCAACGCTGAAGATCAAGGTTGCACTGGGTGTCCAACCCGCAGGCAACTTCAGGAACGGCATCGAGCCAGACTCGATCTTGCCTTCGAATGCGCCGATCGTGATTGACGCACGCGAGAACGGAATGAACAGGCCGACGGGATCGGAAGCACCGATCACGAACTGCGGCGAACCCCACGACTCGGGGCCGGTGAACGTTGCCGAACGAATCGTCAGGCCAGCGGCACTCACGGAACCGCTTGCACCTGAAACGGTGAGATAACCGCCGAGCGTGAAGCCTGCGTTGTCGAACGAAACCTTCGACTTCTCCGTGCACGTCGCCGAGTCGACCGTGAACTGCGACAGGTTGAGGCTGCCCAATCCGATCGAATTGATTGTTGAATCGAGCTTCGAGAGCGTCTTTGAGGAAACGGCCTCGACGAAATCGCACAGAGGCGTCGGGGCGCCGCTCGGAACCATTTGCAGAGTGACCTGGTCCGTAGCGGAATTGCCCGAAGCATCGGTGACGGTCACCGCCATGACGGCGGTGCCAACTGCAGCCGATGCGGAAATCGACAACGCCGACGTGTCGGCACCGTTCAACACGAGCGCGGGACCGGAGATTTGGGTCCATGCGTAGGTGATCGTTCCACTACCGGCAGCGCTTGCGTTGAGGCTGATGGCCTTCGCCGTGTCTGCGGCAATCGGACCGTCACCCTCGGTGATCGTTGCGGAGACGGCGGGATCGCCACCGGTGCCGACCACGACCGTGATGACATCGCTGCCGCTTTGCCCGCGCGCATCGGTTGCAACGACACGAATACTGAGTGTCACGTTCGCGGACGGGGCCGTGAATGCGAGTGTCGCGGCATTGGTTGCGGCGGAACCGAGTGCCGACGGCGTTGTTCCGGCGGCCTGCGACCATGCATAGGCGATGGATCCAACGCCGGATGCCAACGCTGTCAGCGAAACACTTGCGCCTTGCGCAACCGTCACGGTTGAGCCACCGAGAACGTTTCCGTTGACCGACACGGCGGCATTCGCGCTTGTCGTGAAATCGACGTCACCAGTGCCCGAGGTCGGTGCGGTGGCCGAAAATGCGCGAGTGCTCGACGACGTTTGGGTTGGCACGCGACGCAAAACCGAAGAACCAGCACCACTCGCCTTCTTCCCTGTCGGGCCGGTGGCAGTTGGCAAGGGCTGCACACGCACAGACGTGCGGGCAGAGAATGATGTGCCGGACTCGTCTGTCGCCGTGGCCTCGAAGACGAGCATGGTCTCGGTCGTCACGGTTGGTGCAAGCAAACTGGCCGACGGACCGGTGGGTGCGGTGTTGTTCGCCCACTTTGCGATCGGCGCAGGCGACTTGCATTCGCCCTTCGAAGCGGCAACATCGGCTTGCGTGGTGCAGAGCTGCTTCCATGCAAACCGTGCACCGTCAGCGTTACCGACGGTGGTCAGCAGAATGCTCGATGGTTCAACCTTGCCCGTCGCATTCACGATTCGGTCGACGATCACTGCCGGCCCCTGGATGGTGAAGTTCAACGGTGCGCGAAGATCGACCGTGAGCTCGGAAGTGTGGCTCGTCGGTTGGCCGTAGATGTTCGAGACGATTGATGTCGCTTGGAGCATCATCGTCTTGGCGGATTTGTCGTTCGACGTGTAATCGACGGCTACGGGTGCAGTCTGCTCGCCGACTTTCAGCGAGGTCTTGCGCGAACACGCGATGTATCCGGAGGCGATGAACCCGCCGACGACGGCGCAATTCCATCCGTCGCCCTTGGCGCCGGTCAAACGACCGCCCTTCGTCTTGATGATGAGCGACTGTGCGTTCGAATCGGCTGTGCCGTCGTTCTTCACGCTGAACTGAGCCGCAGCCTTTCCACCCGGACGAGGCCCGGCCGGCGCGGTAATGGCTTCCGTCAAAGTGGGCTGCTG
>JBEBAF010000278.1:0-2829 GCA_041159045.1 Actinomycetota bacterium | reverse complement strand
TTCGTGGGATACGACATCTCGCGACACGCCTTGGATATAGCGCGATCGAAAGCGAAAGAGCGCGGTCTTGGAAACGTTCGCTTCGCCGATCCGCGTGATGAAGCGCTACCACAGAACGGTCGGTTCGGATTCGTCACAACGTTCGATTGCATCCACGACATGACGAAGCCGAGCGAAATGGTGCGGTTGATACGTCGGGCAGTTTCCGAAGATGGAGTATGGCTGCTTGTCGATATCAAGGCTCTCGACACGATGGAACAGAACGTTGCGAAGAATCCGATGGCGGCTTTGATGTACGGCATCAGCGTGCTGTCGTGCATGGCTTCCGCCCTTTCGGAACCGAACGGCGAAGGCCTCGGCACATTGGGACTGCCACCGTCCCGTGCCGAAGCCCTTGCCCGTGAGGCCGGATTCTCGACGTTTGCCACCCTCGAGATACCGCACTCAGTCAATGCCTTCTACGAAGTTCGCCCGTAGGCGCGACGTTTCGGCAAATCGATTTCACTTACGGCAGGCATCAACCGCCTTGACGATCGGGTATGGGTTGACAGCTTCGCCGCCCTTCGGGTGAACCTCGAAGTGAAGGTGATCGGTGTTCGTGTCGCCGGTCGATCCGACGCCGCCGATCACCTGACCAGCAACAACCTTTGCGCCAACCGTGAGTCCGGGGGTGAACGTGTCGAGGTGCGCGTAGAAGAAGTACGTGCCATCGGCTGCCGTCAGGCGAACCGCATTGCCCGAAAGCTTTGCCGAATCCGCCGTGTAGATCTTCGTGATCGTGCCGTCGGCGACTGCGAGAATCTCCTGCCCCTTCTTCGCAATGATGTCGACACCTTCGTGCTGGCGATCGGTGCCGCGGGGATCCCCGTACGTGTCGATGAAGTAGCAAGCCGGCTTCACGGGGAAGACTGCGATGTTGACGGCAAGCACCGGACGGGGGAGCAGTCCCAGCTCGATTGCGGTTGATTCGTCGAGAGCGCCGGTTGTGGTGAGGCCCTTTGCGGTTTGGAACTTGCTGATGGCGGTCTTGGTGCCGTTGCCGAAAATTCCGTCGGCGCCACCGAAGACCTCAACGCCCGCACCGATCAGTGCGTTCTGAAGTGCGGAGACCGCGTCACCCTTCGCGCCGAGCACGGGGAACATCTCGACACTCCATGCGACCGTGGCGGGAACCACAGTCGTGGGGACGGGAATCGTGGTCGGTGCAACGGTTGTCGGCGCAACGGTGGTTGCCGGAACGGTTGTCTGTGCCGATGCAGCGACCGGAAGAAGACCGAGAACCTTGGCGGTCTTGCGATCGAGGACGCCGGTGGCCTTGTAGCCAATGACCGTTTGGAAGTTCCGCAATGCGGCGCGGGTGCGGGGGCTGAACACGCCGTCAACGCCCCCCACCAGGGTGAAGCCCTTGCCGACGAGTGCCTGCTGGAGCGCCTTGACGGCATCTCCGCTCTGACCGAAGCGAGGAAGCGCCGGGGCGGCGACCGCAGCGGGCTTGGCTGCGCCGTTGCTGGCAGCCGAGGCAGCGGTTGGGCCGATGAGGCTGAAAGCTGCTGCGGCGAGTCCGGCGCCGAGGCCGAGGATCGAAATTTTGCGAGTTGTCCAGGTGGTGGCGACCATGGGGGGCTCCTTGTGTTGTGCACAAGGGGCATCGGCAAGTCGCCGCTGGACTTGAGGATTTTCTCACGGAAAGTTTCTAGAACAGCACTCTGCGTGGTCAGTATGGGTATGAAACCACCCAGAGTCAAAGTTCGAAGACGTTCAGTGAGGGAAGATGGGGACCATCAGATCCGCCTGAGGGATCTAGCTCCGCTCAATGATTTCGAGGCTGCGAGACGAAAAGAGCCAGAGGTCGTCGACCCGGCGGTACGTATCGACGTACGTCGCCCACAGATTTCCCATGGTTCCGTCGGACCGCTCGAATCGTTCGCGAATGACGTTTCGCCCCGAACCGACACCCGCTGCTTCATCGATGTCGAAACTGCAGTGGAGTGGAGTTTGTATGACCCGATTGAACGCACCCATCGCTGTGTTCCAAAGCTGGACGATTGCCTCTTTGCCCTGAACCTCGCGACCGGGACCCAAAAACCAGGTGGCATCTTCGGTCCACGTGGAACCCCAAATATCTGCGTTTCGGTGTATGACGCCGAGGCAGTACCGGTCAATCAATCGGCGCAGACCGATTTCGGTTTCGATCGACGGATACTGCAGATGCTTCGGTCGTTCAGTGGCCATGTGATGTCTCCTGTTGTGCGACGCGGGTGACCGCTTCGATGAGATCCGTGCGCGTGAGTACTCCGTCGTGGGCTGCGAATTGGACTGCCAATCCGTCGATGAGGCCCATCAAACGCATCGCCGACAAACGAGGATCGGTGCAATTGAACTCGCCGTCTGCGTTGCCTTTCCGCAGTATTCCTTCGACGAGAGCGTTACTGCGCTCGTCGAGTTCCTGACTGATTCGGCGCATTAGTGGGTTACGGAGCGCTTCACCCCATGCGTCGATCCACAACATCCATTCAAGGTCGGCGCTGCCTTCCGGCACGAAATCTTCGATGGCCCGAGCGAGCTGCTCGGAAGCAGTAGGAGCCTCGGCAACGTACTCTTCGCATTCTTGCAGTGACTTTCGCGCGTAGTGCGAGAAGGCTTCGGCGAGAAGCGATTCTTTGGATTCGAAGTGATAGTGAATGAGACTGTTGGAAATTCCCAGACGCTGTGCAACATCGGCGACACGCGTTCCGGCAAAACCACGCTCGATGACCACACGGCAAGTCGTCTCGAGGATCTCTTCCCGTCGCTCTTCGACGGTTTGTCGCTTCACAGGGGAAAACATAG
>JBEBAF010000277.1:0-4216 GCA_041159045.1 Actinomycetota bacterium | reverse complement strand
GCTCAGGAGGTGTTGGTGAGGGTCGTCAGTTCCTTGCATCGCATTACGGCAGAACACCAGGTGCGTGGGTGGGTTTTGGGAATCGCTCGGCATGTTTGTCTCGACGAGATTCGACGCCGTCAACGCCGTCGACGTGTGCAGAATGAACTTCTCAATTTGCGACCCGCTGCGATCCACAACGAGAGTTCGGACGTCGAGTTGCGAGAACTCATCGAGAAACTCGAGCCGGAACGCCGAGACGTTTTCGTTCTTACTCAAATCATTGGACTCTCGTACGAAGAAGCAGCCGAGGTCTGTGGATGTCCCATCGGCACCGTGCGTTCGCGTGTCGCGCGTGCGCGGATGGAATTGCAGTCACTCGCGGTCGACAGCGACGAACGCAGTGAATTCATCGACGGAACTTTTCCGCCTCCCCGAGCGACTGGATAACAATGAGAAAAGTTAGAACTTTGCCGGTGGCGATCGCCGCCATCATGGTGTTGGTGTCATGCGGTGGGTCATCAGTGGATGACTCGTCAACTTCGTCAGCAGAAACCAAGGAGACGACGGCGACCACGTCGGAGACATCAGTGGCAACAAGTGATGAGGCGACCACATCAACCGAGGCCAGCAATGTTGCGAAGATTCTCGTCACGGTCGGGGTCGATTCGGGGCCGGACCGCGTGGAGAATGTGAAGCTCAACCAAGAAGTCGAGTTGACTCTCGTCAACCCGAAGGCGGATGATGAATTTCACGTGCACGGATACGACCTCGGTGGCGGCACAACCAAGGCGGGCGACGAGAAGACGTTCGCCTTCGTTGCGACCGAAGCCGGAGACTTCGAGGTCGAAAGTCATGTCTCTGAAACCGTGCTCGTTGTGATTCACGTTTCCTGATTCGGGCAGGATGGGGTCGTGAACCTGCACGACCTCGTCGCACTAGAACCACACGGACCCGACACCTATGTCGGAATTGGTCACCCTTATCCGTGGGGTGGACTGTACGGAGGGCACATCGTCGCCCAAGCGTTGGCTGCTGCTGCGGCGACAGTTGACGATTCGTACATGGTGCATTCGCTGCGCGCGTACTTCATCGAACGGGGCGACAACTCGCAGACGGTTCGCTACGAAGTCGACCGCATTCGCAACGGCCGGAGCTTTGCGACTCGCCGCGTCGTTGCGCGTCAGACCCGCGGTGCGATTCTCAATCTCGAGTGTTCCTTCCAAGTGCCGGAGTCGACCGAAGCCCTCGACGCCGTTTCGTTGCCGGCCGGTCTCGTGCATCCCGAAGATCTTCCGTCCGATACGTGGAGCGACGTTTTCGACCGACGTTGGGTGCGTGCCGAACACATACCGGAATCTCGCCGCGGGGTCACCGGCTGGGTGGGTGCGTGGATGCGGGTGAAGTCCGATGTTGCTGCCGCACAATTCGAACATCAGTGCGCTCTTGCGTACATCTCGGACGACCTGCCAACCGACGCCGTCTTCGAATCACTGCCGGCAGCACGCGCGGCCGGCGAAGCGGGGCAGCGTTTCAGCGCGAGTCTCGATCACACCATCTGGTTCCATCGACCGCATCGCTCGGACCAATGGCATTTCTACGAAATGTCGTGCACGTCATTCGTCGGTGGTCGCGGGTTGACATCGGGTCACGTGTATTCAACCGAAGGTGCGCACATCGCGACGATTGCTCAGGAAACGTTGGTTCGCTGGCGCACTGCCTCGACATAGGGGCTGACTGCGGCATCGATGAGTGGAGTCAATACATCCGCAAACTTCGTCGTGATGTGATTCGAGTCGCGGTAGATCAACACGTTCCCGAATATCACGGGGCAGCGGTCGGCCGCACAGAGCCAATTGCTCACATCGAGAACTTGTGCCGCGTTGTTCACGGCGGCGGCGATGTTCGCCGCGTGTCGTGAATCGTTGATTCCCTTCGCGCGACTGAACGTGCAGTTACGAACGTGAGAAACGTTCTTCGACAGACAAATCGGCACGTCGGATCCGGGATACGGCGTGTCAGTGATGAGAATCGGCTCGGTGCCGCCCGCCCGCAGTTCGGGAATGAGCTTCGCGAAACCATCGATCCACACATTGTCGGGAAATGGTTGGTGTGATCCGACCTGCAGAAGCCTGTTGGAATACGAGACGAACACGACTGCCGCGCGCTCGGCAACCAATCTCTTCTTCACATTCTCACGCCATGGACGACACTGCGGATACGTTGCGCCGACCGTTGAGTTGTAGGTGATCTCATCGATCGGTGTGCAGCCAAGCTTCGTGAGGGCAAGCAGTCGCCAGCCGCGTTGTTTGGCGATCGAGTCGAGGGACGTGAACCACTGCGCCGCGTGCGAGTCACCGAAGAGTGCAACCGTGAAGTTCGATGTCGTGTCGCCAAAGACACAGTCACCGGGTTCAGTGGAGCCGGCGTCGAGATGGCAGCCATTGTCGTACAGCGCGGGTTTGTCGCCACTCGCACCTGCGATGCTTGGTTCGAGATTCTTCGGAACACTTTCGGCATCAACTGCGTCGATGATTGCTTGCAGGGGCTCGGTTGGCGACACGATCTGCGGTAGTGGTCCCGGGGTAGAAGTTGTCGTGGTTTCTCCGGGAAGGGTTGTGGGAGACGCAATCGTTGTCGGGGCAAGAGACGACGTACTCGATGCCGCGGTTGTTGTCGGGGCAACGGTGAAAGTCGGGGTTGATGCGATTTCATCGGTTGCGAGCGTCACCGACTTGCCACGAACGATCACACCGGCCGTGATGCTTGTGGCCACGAGAGCAACACCGAGGACGAGTGCGGCGCGGTTCTTCTGCACGAATAGTCGCGCACGGCGGATCGGATTTTCGACGATGCGGTACGACAGGTCGGCGCCGACAACGGCAATCGCCAAGAGTCCGATGCGTTCGATCGGATTGGGTGAGCCGTCGAGTGCTGCCTCGCCGATGATCAGTACGGGCCAGTGCCACAAGTACAGCGAGTAGGAACGCGAGCCGATCCATTGCAGAACAGGCGTTCGAAGAACCATGACGGGCCCGCGCCGTGCACTATCGCCGCCCATGAGAACAAGGACACTTCCGAGCACGGGAGCAATCGCAACGACTCCCGGGAAGCGCATCGATTCGTCGATGACGAAGAACGATCCGACGATAACGACAATGCCAACCCAACTGATGGTTGCGCGAAGTTTGTCGGTCAGATGCTCGACGGATTTCCATCCGAGTGCGAGAAGCGCACCCATACCGAGTTCCCACGCCCGCGCATGAAGGCCAAAGAAGGCCCACGGCTGAGAGGCCGAGGTCTGCCATACACAGATCACGAACGATGCGACCGAGATCGTGAGGATCCCGAGCAATGCCCGTTTGTGCGACGGTCCCTTTTTCCACATCAAGAACGAAAGAAGTGCGGGCCACACCACATAGAACTGTTCTTCGACGGCAAGTGACCAATAGTGCTGAAGCGCAGACGGCGGCAGCGCGGACTGCAGATAGTCGGTGCCACGGCGCGCAAAGCCGATGTTCGCGACGAAAGCGCCACTCGAAATCGCGTCGCTCCCGAGATCGCGGAGACGCAAGGGTTCCAACCATTTGTTCGCAGCCAGCAAAGTTCCGACAATGACGACCGCTGAAGCGGGAAGTAGGCGTCGTGCGCGACGACCGTAAAAGCGGGGCAGGGAAATGCGGCCCGTCGCCGAATGTTCCTTCACAAGAAGTGTCGTGATGAGGAATCCGGAGATGACGAAGAAGACATCAACCCCCACGAACCCGCCGCGCAAACCCAGAAAGTGGGCGTGATACAGAATGACGGAGACGACGGCGATGGCGCGCAGACCCTCGATGTCACGTCGGATCTCGCCATTCACGCATGAATGTCTAATCGCTTGTGGTCGAGACCGGCGTCGATCCGGTGACCTTCCGCTTTTCAGGCGGACGCTCTGCCGACTGAGCTACTCGACCGTGACGGGCATGACGCCCGCAACGCGGTCCCGACGGGACTCGAACCCGCGACCTCCGGCTTGACAGGCCGGCGTGAACTCCAACTTCACCACGGGACCAGAAAAACTGGCCACATTTATTGCGATCGTGAATCTTCGGCTGATGACTCACGTGTATTCAGTTTTTGCACCCCCAACGGGATTCGAACCCGTGCCGCCACCTTGAAAGGGTGGTGTCCTAGGCCACTAGACGATGGGGGCTTGTTCGACTCCGAAGAGAGCGAGAGAAAACTATCGGGATTC
>JBEBAF010000276.1:0-3065 GCA_041159045.1 Actinomycetota bacterium | reverse complement strand
GCGCGCATCGCATGTCTGACAGCACGTTCAACTACCAAGACCTGTACCACGTCGGGGTGCGCACCTCGAACATCGACAAGGCAATGGCGGAACTCGGCAAGAGCTTGCGCATTACATGGGCCGAACTGCAGGTGCGCGAACAAACGTGTTGGATGCCCGGCAAAGGGTTGCAAACGTTTCCGCTGAAGTTCACCTACTCGTGTGAGGGTCCTCAGCACGTCGAGCTTCTGGAAAGCGTTCCCGGTGCCCCGTGGTACGGCAACGATGCTCCCGGCGTTCACCACATGGGAATGTGGGTCGATGATGTGAAGGCCACCACCGAGCGTTTCATCGCCGAAGGCTGGACACTCGAGGTGTGCGCAGCTGCGCCCGAAGATGGATACGGGTCGTTCAGCTACGTTCGCTCGCCGTCGGGCTTTCTGCTCGAGCCCGTCATCTCGGCGGCCAAGCCGATGTTCGAGAACTGGTGGGCCGGCGGTTCGCTGGCTCCGCCGCAAAAGAAGTAACCGAACTTTTCAGTCGCGCGGTCCGACGGGCCGATCGCCCTTCACCGTGATGCGGTGCATCAAGCGCGGCTCGGTGTAGTCGGCCGCCGCATAGTGCGACGTGACACGGTTGTCCCACATTGCAACGTCGCCTTCTCGCCAGTTCCATCGCACCACACGTTCCGGTTGCACCGTGTGCTCGTAGAGCATGTGGAGGATCGCGCGGCTTTGGTCGATTCCGAAGCCGTCGATGTAGGCGGTGAAAGTGGGGTTGACGAACAAACCTTTTTCACCGGTTTCGGGGATCACTCGGACAACCGGGTGTCGAACGGGATCGAGCGACGTGAGTTTCTGACGGTTCTCGCCGGTCTTGTCTTCGTCACGGAAACGACTGAACGTTCCGCTTGAGTCGTGCACGGCGTAAAGGCCGTCGAGCATGTCGCGCAGTGCTTGCGGCAGCGAGGTGTAGGCATCGACGAGGTCGGCCCACAGCGTGTCGCCACCGAACGATGGAATCGTCTTGGCGCTGAGAATCGATGCCCGGGGCGGTGTGGCCGAGAAAGTGACATCGGTGTGCCAACGGTTGTTGTAGCTGGTGCTTTTGCCGTTGGTCGTGCCGCGGTCGCCGACGCCCAGCTTGTAATCGAGGCTGTCGAGGACGAGCACTTCCGGATGGTCGTCGTCGAGGCCGCCGACCAACGGATGGGCGGGTGTGAGCTCGCCGAAGAGGCGACCGAATGCCACCTGTTGGGTTGGGGTGAGATGTTGGTCGCGGAAGAAGATGACGCGGTGTTTGACCACCGCCATGCGTAGTTCGGCCGCTACGTCGTCGGGAACGGGTTTCGTCAGGTCGACGCCGTCGATACGAGCGCCCAATGTGCCGGTGAGTCTGACCACGTTCATCGTCACGAGGCTACTGTCGGAGCATCGTGCGAACGTTCTTGCGTCGTGTTGCTTCGGTTGGGGGAGTCTCGCTTCTTGCCGTTCTCATGCTCGTCGCGTGGCCCATCTGGCTGATCGTTGCGGGCCTGGTCGACGTGGTTCGCCGCAAGTTTCGACTGCCGACCGTCAGATTGCTGGCCTTCGCGTTGTGCTGGGCGTGGGTCGAGTTGGGTGGCATCCTCGGTGCCGCCTGGCTGTTCGTCTCCGGTCGTAGAAAGAACCTGTCAGCGCATTTCGCATTGCAGCGATCGTGGGCCGGCGCACTGATGACCTCGTTGCGGTACACCGTGGGTCTGCGCATCGACGTCGAGAACCCCGAGGTATTGCGGCCGGGGCCCGTTCTCGTTTTCTCGCGCCATGCAAGCTTGGCCGATTCGTTGGTGTCGGCTTACGCGGTGGGCAACATCGCGAAGCTCAATCCGCGCTACGTGTTGAAGCGCGAGTTGATGGCAGACCCGTGTCTCGACATCGTGGGGCATCGTCTGCCGAACTACTTCCTCGACCGCAATGCCAACAACCAAAGCGACGAACTGCGCGGAATCGCTCAACTGGGTGCGGATCTCGGCGAGCGCGACGTCGCCGTGATCTTTCCCGAAGGTACTCGTGCGAACTCGGCGAAGCGTTCGAAGATTCTCACTTCGATGGCTGAACGTAGCCCCGAGCGCGCAAGCCGTTTGGCAAACATTCGGCATCTTCTTCCACCGAAACCAGCGGGTGCACTTGCGTTGCTCGACGCCGCGCCCGGGGTCGACGTGGTGTTTGCCGGACACACGGGATTCGACGGCCTCGACACCTTCGGGGGCATCCTGCGTCGCCTCGAAGCGGGTGCGGGGAGCGGCCGCATGTGGTTCGTCCGTGTTCCGCGTGGCGACGTGCCCGCCGATGGCATCATCGAGTGGCTCGACAAGAAGTGGCTCGAACTCGATGCCGATGTGGCCTCGCGTCATGCCGAAACGGAACAATCAAATGGTCGATCAGGAGGTGTCCAATGAGTGGTGAGGTCATGCTGGCCAGTGCCGTGGTGATCGCGGTGATCATGTTTGTCACATGGATGCTCAGCGTTGCGCTGAAGAACGCGTCGATCGTCGACATCGTGTGGGGTCTCGGATTCGTCGCGGTTGCATGGACAGCCTTCGGGGTGGGTGACGGCGACGGCACACGTGGTTGGGTGCTGGCAATCCTCGCCACAACGTGGGGCCTGCGACTCGCAACGCACCTGGCAGTCCGCAACGTTGGCCACGGCGAGGACTACCGCTATCGGGCGATGCGCAAGCACTGGGGTCCGAGGTTTCCGATCATCAGCCTCGTCACGGTCTTCCTTCTGCAAGGTGTTCTCATGTGGATCGTGTCTTTGAGCCTGCAGTTGGGACAGGTCGAAAGGTCGCCAGGCTTCGGGCCCATCGGCACGATGGGCATCTCCGTATGGGCATTCGGATGGGTCTGTGAGTCGGTGGGTGACATGCAATTGCGTCGATTCAAAGCCGACCCAGCGAATGCGGGCAAGGTGTTGTGCACCGGGTTGTGGCGCCTCACGCGGCACCCCAACTATTTCGGTGATGCCGTCGTGTGGTGGGGAATTTCGATCGTCGCGGCCGAGGCCGGCGTCGGCGCGTACGGCTTCATCGGAGCGGCAGTCAT
>JBEBAF010000275.1:0-3219 GCA_041159045.1 Actinomycetota bacterium | reverse complement strand
GGGTACGCGCAACGGCAGGCGTTGTTCGGCGCCGTATGCGGCGGCCTGAACCTGGGTCGCTGCGTAATCGGGAAGGAACACGGCAAAGGTTGCCGCCACGGCCAGTGCCACACCAACGAGAGGCCACAAAACGGCGGCGCTTCCGAGGTCGGGTCGCGCGACGACCGCAACGATCTGGGCAATCAGCGCGAGGGGCGCCACGACGCGGGTGGCAGTGAGTGAAATCGGCGAGAGCCAGGCAACTCCCACGACACCCATGGCCCAGACGACCCATGCGGCCGTGGTGAATGTCAGTTGGGCGGTACGGCCGTTGTCGGCGAGTGCATCGCCGAGCGTGCTCGGCACGATCGCGAGCAGCACCCACGCCACGCGTGCGATCCAGATCGTCGTTTGTGATGCGGTCGGCTTCTTCATTCAGCCTCTGTTCTACCCGATTGGTACGGTGACTCCCGTGGTTGCGAAAAAGGCGAAAACCGGAAAGGCGAACGCCTCTTCCGCCTCGGCGCGCATCGCCGAACTGCGCGACATCATCGCCCAACACGATCAGGCGTACTACGGCCACGACGCGCCGGTGATCAGCGATGCCGAATACGACGAATTGGTTCGTGAACTTCGCTCGCTCGAAGATGCGAACCCCGATCTCTTCAGCGAAGCGTCACCTACGCAAACGATCGGCGCGGCAACCTTCACCACTTTCGCGCCTGTCACCCACGCCCAGCCCATGACAAGCCTCGACAATGCGATGGACGAACAAGAATTGCGCGATTGGGGCGAGCGGGTCACCAAAGGCCTGTCGGGCGAGTCCGCGCAGTACGTGTGCGAGTTGAAGATCGATGGTCTCGCCATCAGCATTCGCTACGAGAATGGTGAGCTCGTGCAGGCGGCCACTCGTGGCGACGGCAAGGTCGGCGAAGATGTCACCGCAAACATCGCCAGCATTGCAGCAGTACCGAAGCAACTCATCGTGAAGAAAGGTTCCGTGCCTGCGGTGCTCGAGGTCCGCGGCGAGGTCTACATGCCGATCGCCGCATTCGAAAAATTGCGCGCGGCAAAGGAAGCAGAGAACGCCGAGCGCGTTGCAGCCGGTCGCAAACCCGAACCCGTGCCGGTGAATCCCCGCAATGCCGGAGCCGGTTCGTTGCGCCAGAAGAATCCCGCCATCACTGCACAGCGCGAACTTTCGTTCTGGGCTTACCAACTCGGCGACGTGCGTGGTGTGCCCGAATTCGATTCGCACAAGGCAACACTCGACTACTTGTCGTCGCTCGGCTTTCCGGTCAATCCCGCCATCACGTTGGTCGACTCGTTCGAAGGCGCCGTCGCGTTCTGCCACGAGTGGCGCGACAAGCGCGACACTCTCGGTTACGAAATCGACGGGGCAGTGGTCAAGGTCGACTCGCTGGCGCAACGCGAAACGCTGGGTTTCACCAGCCGTGCGCCACGGTGGGCAATCGCCTTCAAATTCCCCCCGGAAGAGCGCACCACGCTGTTGCGCGACATCCAGATTTCGGTGGGCCGCACGGGTCGCGTCACCCCGTTTGCCGTCCTCGAGCCAGTTTTTGTGGGCGGATCCACGGTTGGCATGGCCACTCTGCACAACCGCGCTCAGGTGGCGGCCAAAGACGTGCGTCCGGGCGACACGGTGGTTGTCCGCAAGGCGGGCGACGTGATTCCCGAGGTCGTTGGCCCGGTTCTGCAGAAGCGTCCGAAGAACTGCACTCCATGGGAGTTTCCCCCGACGTGTCCGTGTCCGATGGAAACCGAACTCGTGCAGATCGAGGGCGAGGCCGACACGCGCTGCGTTGAACCGTCATGTCCGTATCAACGCGATCAACGCATCATCTACTTCGCGTCGCGCGGCGGCATGGACATCGAAGGCTTGGGTGAACGAACCGTCTTCGCGTTGTCCGATGCCGGCTTCGTAGAAGATGCGGGCGACATCTATTCACTCACCGAAGATCAACTTCTGCAGATCGAAGGCTTCGGAAAAATCAGCGCGCAGAAACTCCTGTCGGCAATCGACGCATCACGGCATCGTCCTTTGCCGAAGTTGTTGACTGCGCTCGGCGCCAAGCACCTCGGTCCTGCAGCTTCGGAATCCTTGTCGCTTGCATTCGGTTCACTCGATGCAATCGCCGGGGCATCGGTCGACGACCTCGCGTCGGTCGACGGAGTCGGCGAAGTGATAGCGCGATCGATCACCTCGTGGTTCGCACAACCCGCAAACCGTCGCCTCGTCGAAAAGATGCGCGACGCCGGGGTCGAGTTCGGCAACGTCGAGCGCACGACGCTTCCGCAGGTGCTGGTCGGCAAGGCCGTAGTGGTCACCGGCACGCTCGAAAATTTCTCCCGCGACGAGGCCGAGGCGGCCATCAAGTTGAGGGGCGGAAAAAGCCCCGGATCCGTGTCGGCAAAGACTTTCGCGGTGGTGGTGGGGGCCGAGCCCGGCGCCAGCAAGCTCACCAAGGCCGAGGCGCTGGGCATCCCCGTCCTCGACGAGTCGGGGTTCCGCGAATTGCTGGAAACCGGCGAATTGCCGGCAGGTTGATCAGTCGACGCTGAACACCCAGCTGTACGACTTCGCCTTGTCACGCGATTCGATGTTCTTCCAGAAGAACACGCGCGCACGGTGATCACCTTGTGCAAGTTCTTCGATCGGTGCACCGTCTTGCGGAAGGAATGAAAGTGTGAAGTTGCCCGGGTCGTACACCGCGGTCGGTGGCAGATCGATTTGTTCGCCGGGCTTCGGTTGACGCCCGTTGACTTGCAGTTCATCGAGGCGCGTTGTCGGAATTTCAATTCCGTCGACGACGAGAACACCTTCGTACCCGTCGATGAAGTCGATGCGAATCTCGGATTGGCGAAGAACCTTCTCGTTGTTCGCCGGAGACATCGTCTCGATTTCGTCGGGAAGGTTCAATGCATCGCGCCCGGTGGTGGCGGCTCGCAATCCGAGTACGACGAAGACCAAGCCCACTGCGATGCCAAAACTCGCCAAAAGTGCGGGTTTGTTCAACTTTTTCGCCTTCGTCACGCTCATATTCTGACGTATCAGTACGAAAAACACCCTTTCTGCGACTAGTTTCTTTCTGCCCCTATGGATACCCAGCGAGACCTGATCGGCTTCGTTCTTGCCGGCCGCTACCGAATCGCGGCACGGAACGGAATGGGCAACGCCGCGAACAACGACCCGCGTGGGATGTTCGATGCGTTCGACGT
>JBEBAF010000274.1:0-3659 GCA_041159045.1 Actinomycetota bacterium | reverse complement strand
TGGCCATGGCCTCTCGCCATGGTGGTCGGCGTCGCGGTGGCAATCATCGTCGGCTTGATCCTCGCCGTTCCCGCACTGCGTATCCGTGGTGTGCAGTTGGCGGTGGTCACGATCGCAGCATCGATCTCGATCTACACATTCTTCTTCGAGAACCCCAGCCTCACCGCTCTTCAGGGTGGTTCGTCCTACATCTTCCCGAAGCCCACGTTCTTCGGCGTCGACATTGGATCCACCGGCAAGGGCGGTTTGACCGACAGTCCGAAGTTTGCGCTGTTCTGCCTCATCGTTCTCGCAGGTTTGTGCGTGTTCGTGGCGAACATTCGTCGTGGTAGCTCGGGCCGTCGCTTCCTCGCGGTGCGTGCCAACGAGCGCGCGGCTGCTTCGGCGGGTATCGACGTACCGCGCACCAAGTTCCTCGCGTTCGGCCTCGCCGCTGCGATCGCAGGTGTTGCGGGCGTCATGACGGCGTACCAAACCAGCATGACCGCCGCAACGAACTGGGATTACGGCATCGGCCTCAGCGCCCTCGCGTTCGTGTACCTCGGCGGAATCACGTCGATCAACGGCGCCATCCTCGGCGGCATGCTCACCGGTGGCGGCTTGATTGCCGTCTTCGGAAGCTGGCACTCGCCGGGTCTCTTCAGCTACACGGCCATCATGGGCGGCATGGGAATGATCTTCACCGCGGTGATCCACCCCGCGGGTCAGGCATCCATCTTCCAGCCGGCGATGCGCGCCCTGGGTACATGGCTTCTGAAGGCCCGTGGCAAGGAATGGCTGGCCGCCGGCAAGCGCCTCGGACCATTCATCGTTCTCGGCGGTGTCTGGGGCGCAATCGGCATCAACCCATGGCGCACCGATGATTGGTCGCGCTTCTGGATGACATTGCTCGGAATCGCCATCGTGCTGTTCGTGCGCAACATCGTCGTCCAGGTCAAGGCAGTCCGTGCGGTCAAAGCACAGCAGGCTGCCGAGCTCAAGAAGTTCCTCGAAGAAATGGCGGTAGCAAAGTGAGCGCATTGCTCGAAACACACGACCTCACCGTTTCGTACGGCGGTCTCCATGCGAACTCCAACGTCAACATCAAGGTCGAGAAAGGCAAACTGACGGGCCTCATCGGCCCGAACGGCGCCGGCAAGACCACATTCATCGACGCCATCACCGGATTCACCGCCGTGTCGTCGGGACGCGCCGAGTTCCGCGGAAGCGACCTGGTCGGCATGAGCCCGGCCGAGCGTTCACGCGCCGGTTTGGTGCGTACGTTCCAGTCACTCGAACTGTTCGAAGACCTCACGGTGTGGGACAACCTGATCGTGATGGCCGAACAGACCAAGTGGTGGTCGTTCCTCGCCGACATCATCAAGCCGCTGCGCAAGGTGGGTGTCGAGGAAGACGCCGAGTGGGCGTTGAACCTGCTCGGGCTCGGCGATCTGAAAGACCGCCTGACTCTCGACTTGTCACATGGTCAGCGCAAGCTGGTCAGCGTGGCTCGTGGCCTCGCCGCTCGTCCTGAACTGTTGCTTCTCGACGAACCGGCCGCTGGTCTCGACTCGGTCGAATCACAGCAGCTCGGTTCACACCTCCGCGACATCCTCACGAAGGACATCACGTTGTTCCTGATCGACCACGACATGGGCCTCGTGCTCAGCGTGTGCGATTACATCTACGTGCTCGACTTCGGAAAGATCATCGCCGAAGGAACACCCGACGAAATCCGCAAGAACCCGGAAGTCATTCGTGCGTACCTCGGAGAAAGTGCCGGCGAAATCCAGGCGCAAGAAGCCGAGAGTCGCAAGCAGGGAGGAAACTGATCATGAGCGAAGCAGTCATTGAAGTTCAAAACCTGAATGCTGGTTACGGCGGAATTCCCGTCGTGCGAAACCTCAACATTCACGTCAACGCAGGCGAAGTGGTTGCACTGCTCGGGCCGAACGGCGCGGGCAAGACCACGACTCTGCTCACCATCAGCGGAATCTTGAAGCCTGTCTCGGGCAACATCAACGTTCTCGGCGAGTCAACTGCGGGCCAACGCCCCGAAGTGATCGCTCGCCGTGGAATGGCGCATGTCGCCGAAGACCGCTCGCTTTTCTTTGACCTCACGGTTCAAGAAAACCTGCGCCTCGGCCTCACACCCGACCGCACAAAGCGTGCAGCAGCACAAGAGAACGCATTGAACATGTTCCCCGCCCTGCGTCCACTGCTCGAGCGTCGTGCCGGACTCTTGTCCGGTGGCGAACAGCAGATGTTGGCAATGGCTCGTGGTTTGGCTTCCGAGCCGAAGGTGTTGTTGGTCGACGAAATGAGCCTCGGTCTCGCACCGATCATCGTCGAGCGCATGTTGCCGATCGTCCGCGAAATCGCCGACAAGACCGGTGCAGGCGTTCTCATGGTCGAACAGCACGTCGGACTCGCGCTCAGCGTCGCCGACCGTGGCTACGTCATGGCGCACGGCGAACTCACGATGGAAGGTTCGGCAAAAGAGTTGCAAGCGAACCGCTCGCTGCTCGAAGCCAGCTACCTCGGCGGCGAAGCACACTGACATTCAGACCACACGTTCCAAAGAAAATGCCCCGGTCTAAAGACCGGGGCATTTTCTTTTCTCTTTCGATGCGCTTTGTGATGTGCGTGACCAGTGTCACGTACATCGATCTTTCGCGTTCACTCGTCGCAAATTGCAGTCTGCGCAATTGCACTCAACAATCACATTGCACAAGCGCACACGAAATTTCGTGCGATCGAGAACAAAAACGATCACGTACTCATCAGTAACGCACACAAACAAATTGCAGCATCAAAAGATTCAACATCGTGCATTCACAAACGCACTGAGTGCACACTGCAACTACTCATGCATCAACGTTCAATCACTTCTCTTTACATTTACGTATCGAGATCGTCGTGGTTATAGTTGCCCACGCCGGCATGCCGGTTGTCACATCGATCGGGCAACATCGCCCGCGAACACAGGGGAAACATTTGAAGAACCAGAAAAGGAAATTCCTGGTTCCCATCGCCGCAGCAGTTTCAGCTGCACTCGCATTGGGGGCAACGGGAGTTTCAGCAAAGAGCAACAACGGCGCAGTACGCGCCGCAAAGAAGTGCACCGTTGCGCTGAACGCAGCACTCGATGCAAAAGAAGGCAAGGGCGCAGCGTGGATGGCACAACGCGTCGCTTGTGGTGAGAAGGCTCCTTTGGTGGCAACCGGTGATGCAATCACCATCGGTTTCCAGAACCCTGAGGGTCCGGTCATCAACTTCCCCGAATACCGCGTGGCTGCTCAGGCTGCCGTTGACTACATCAACAACGAACTCGGTGGCGTTGGCGCCGACCCTGCTGCTGGCAAGGCCGGTCGTCCGCTGAAGCTCGAGGTCTGCAAGTACAACGCACTCGTTCCGGCTGAACTGCCGGGTTGTGCAAACACGCTTGCTGCCAAGAACCCGCTGCTCGTGTTCGCGAGCCTCGCGTTCGGTGACGCTCACTTCCCGATCTACCAGGCAAAGAAGATTCCGATCATCGTCGGTACGCCGATCTTCCCGGCTGACTTCACCTCGCCCGCAACCTTCGCCATCGGCTCGGGTGGCGGTTGCCTCGGTGTTCACCTCGGAATGGTCACCTACGCAACCCAGTACTTGCTGAAGGGCAAGAAGGGTGGACGCAT
>JBEBAF010000273.1:0-9811 GCA_041159045.1 Actinomycetota bacterium | reverse complement strand
ACCGAGACCTTCGAGCAGAACATCCACCACGTGTTCCTCCAACTGCTTCCGCTCTTCCGGACCAAGGACTTCCAAGAGGGCGTCGCCGCATTCATGGAAAAGCGGACGCCCACCTTCGAAGGTCGCTGATTCGCTCATGCAAGCCGAAACCGCCCGTGGACTCCTCGGGCTGGCGGCCACGTACACGGAAGAAGATTTTCGACGCGCCCGTCGACGGGCTCTGTTGCGTGCACATCCCGACCACGGGGGTAGCCGCGAAGAGTTGGTCCTGGTCGAAGCTGCCGTTTCCTTCCTCTCAACGGAGAGAACCCGTCAACACGACCAACCGCGCGAGAGCGAGCGCCGCGACTACGCGAACATCCGCGATTGTCCGTCGTTCACGATCGATGCGTTGCCCGTCGAAGCGTTCGAATGGCTGTTGCTCGCTGCGGTTGAATTGGGCGATGTAGTTGACGACGAGCCGCCGTATCGACTCGAGGTCGCGATGAACCCGCCTGCCGGGCCGTGGGTTGTGCTCGAAGTTGTTCCGGATGCCGGATCATCGACCGTTTCGATCATGATGGATCGCCGCACCGACGATGCAAGTCACGAGCCAGCGTGGACTGTGACCGAGGTTCGCGACGAATGGGTGTCGGCCCTCAACGGGCTGCAGACGCTTTCCTGAGCCGATCGCGTATCGCAACACCGAGCCCGACCGCTGCGGGAAGCACGGCAAGAATCACATCCGGCCGACCTACGTCGCAGACTCGCAGATTGGCGTACAGCGTGCGCGAATAATCGTCGACGTTTGTGGGGTGAGGGAGGACCACGCATCGTGATCCCTCGGCATTGAGTTCGCTCAATCGAGCGTGCATCTGTTCTTCGGTTTCGAAGATCTCGAGACGGGATTCCGGTGCGTAGTGCGATTCGAGCATTCCCGGCGCGATCGCCTCGGTCTTATCGGTTGCGGTGTCGAACGACTCGACGAGGTCGAGCGACGAAGCCTTGAGCACGGCCTCTATTCGTTCCGTTGGAACACCTCCGGGCCGCAGCACGCGGAGGGGATCGTTGGTGCAGTCGATGATCGTCGACTCGACACCGACATTGCATTCACCACCATCAAGAACGGCATCGATCAATCCATCGAGATCATCCAACACGTGTTGCGCCGACGTTGGACTGATCGATCCAAATCGGTTGGCAGAGGGCGCCGCCAATCCAATGACACCCTTTTCGTGCAAGCGCGAAAGCAATTGCAGCATGATTGGATGGGCGGGCACCCGGATCGCCACCGTGGATCGACCGCCCGTGACGGCGCTCGGTACGGCATCCGATTTCTCCACGAGCAGAGTCAGTGGCCCGGGCCAGAACGCCTCGGCCAGCAGTTCGGCCGAGGCGGGCCAATCGGCCGCAAGAACACGAGCATGCGCCGGATCGGCAACGTGTGCGATCAACGGGTGCGTCGTGGGTCGCCCCTTCGAGGCAAAGATCTTGTGGACGGCGGACTCGTTGCCGGCATCGGCTGCGAGTCCGTAAACGGTCTCGGTGGGCAGTGCCACGACACCTCCGCTCACGAGAATCTCGACGGCCGCGTCGAGACCTTCCTCGGTTGACCCCGAAAGCAGCCGAGTCGCAGTCACCGCAGAAACCGCGACTCAAGCCAGCCAACGACGGCATCGATGAACGCGAAGGAACCCGGGGTCGCAAAATGGTCGGTGCGCGGCAGTACTGCCAATTCGCCACTCGAAAAGCTGGACGCAAGGCGTTGAGCGGGCGCAGCGAAATCCTTGTCACCGATACACACAAGGACCGGACACTCGATTCCGCTCAGATGCTCGGGCTGCAAGCGTTCGGCAGGGGGACGCTTCAAGACGGCTGCCAGCGCCAAGGGGTCGTTGTCTCCTAGGCGTGCGTAGCGACCGAAGAGTTGCGCAACATTGTCGTCAGGTGACGCCGTGCCCTCGACACCGGCGATGATGCGACGTGATTCTTCGGGGTCGTGAGGTTCGAACAGCCTGTCGCCGATGCCCGCCAGGACCATGCCGGCAAATCGGTCGGGCGTGGACGCAGCCAAACGCAATGCGATCATGGCGCCAAGTGAAAAAGCCACGACGATGCACGGCTCGTCGGGCAGTTGCGCCAGAAGGTGCGACCCGAGCTGGTCGTATGCCTCGGGGTCGTGTGGCTTGTCCGACGTGCCATGGCCGAGGAGATCCACACCGTGAATCTTCAGACCTGTGTCAGCAAGGATGTCGACGATTCCCGGCTTCTTCCACGTTTCCTCGAAGGACCCGCCCCAGCCGTGGACGAGAACGACAGTATTTGCAGACATGTCGCCTAGCCTAAGTGAGCCATGCGTTTCCTGAACGGCCAACCACCGCACGACTTGACGTACAACGACGTCTTCATGGTTCCCAGCATGAACCGCGTGTCGAGCCGTTTCGGCGTCGATCTCACGACACCCGACGGCATCGGAACCACCGTTCCCGTCGTAGTGGCAAACATGACCGCCGTCGCGGGTCGACGGATGGCCGAGACCATCGCGCGTCGCGGCGGCTTGGCGGTGCTGCCCCAGGACATTCCCCTCGACATCATCGAATCGGTCACGAACTTCGTGAAATCAAGGGACCCATTCCATGAAACGCCCATCACGTTGTCGCCCGGCGACACTGTGGGCAATGCACTCAGTTTGATACACAAACGCGCACACGGTGCGATCATCGTCGTCGACGACGATCAGCGTCCGATCGGAATTTTCACCGAACACGATGCAACGGGTTTCGACCGTTTCACGCAGGTGCAGCATGTGATGAACCGTGACATCATCTCGGTCGACGGCTCGCTGTCACCTCAGCAGGCGTTCGATTTTCTGCACGAACGCCGACTTTCCTTTGCCCCCGTCGTGGCCTCGGATGGATCTCTCCTCGGTTGTGTGACACGCAAGGGCGCGTTGCGCAGCACGCTGTACCGCCCGGCACTCGGTCGGGACGGCCGTTTTCTCGTGTCGGTGGCGGTAGGCATCAACGGCGAGCCCGGTGCCCGGGCGGCGGCATTGGCAAAAATGGGCGTCGATGTTCTCGTCATCGATACGGCCCATGGCCATCAAGACCGGATGATCCGTGCGGTGGAAGATGTCCGCAAGGCCGTTCCGCACATTCCCTTGGTCGCGGGCAACGTCGTGACGCGTGAAGCAACCCGCGATCTCATCAACGCCGGCGTCGACATCGTGAAGGTCGGAGTTGGCCCCGGCGCGATGTGCACGACACGAATGATGACCGGAGTGGGTCGACCGCAATTCAGCGCGGTTCTCGATTGTGCCGACGAAGCAAAGTCAATGGGAAAGCACATTTGGGCCGACGGGGGCGTGCGATATCCACGCGACGTTGCACTCGCCCTGGCAGCGGGTGCTGCAAGTGTGATGTTCGGTTCCTGGCTTGCCGGAACCTACGAATCGGCAGCCGACACCCTTCGCGATACCGAAGGTCGTCTGTACAAAGAGAGCTTCGGTATGGCTTCGAACCGCGCGGTGCGAAACCGCACGAGCAACGAATCTGCTTTCGAGCGGGCCCGTAAGGAACTGTTCGAAGAGGGAATCAGTACTTCGCGTATGTATCTCTCTTCCGAGCGACCGGGCGTGGAAGACATCGTCGATCAGATCGTCGCCGGTGTTCGGTCGGCTTGCACCTATGCGGGCGCAGCGAACATCGATGAATTCCACGACAAGGCAGTCGTCGGTATCCAAAGCGCAGCGGGTTACGACGAGGGGCGCCCGCAAGGAACGAGCTGGTAAGAACCGACATGCGCGTAGTCGCCATCGATGGACCCGCAGGAGCGGGAAAATCCACAATCGCCAAGTCACTTGCGAAGCGTCTGGGTGTCCCGTACCTCGATACCGGCGCGATGTACCGCGCAATCACGTTTGCCGTGCTGCGCGATGGCGTTGATCTGTCGGATGAGGTCGCGATCGGCTCGCTGGCTCTTGCAACGTCGACCGAGATGCACGACGGACAGCTGCTCGTCGACGGCGTCGACGCGACAACGGCCATCCGTGGTCCCGAAGTCACCTCGGCCGTGAGTCGCGTCGCGGCAATCAGTGGAGTCCGTTCGGTCTTGCGCGAACAACAACGCGAGTGGGTGAAGGACCACAATGGAGGTGTCGTGGAGGGCCGCGACATCGGCACCGTGGTGTTTCCCGATGCGACCCTGAAGGTGTACCTCACCGCCAGTCCGGAGATCCGTGCGAAGAGGCGTGTGGCGGAAGCCGGGGGAGATGTCGACGCCATCGCGCGGTCGATTGCCGAGCGAGACCGCATCGATTCCACTCGCGCAGACAGTCCACTTTTCGCGGCGGCAGATTCCGTCTGGCTCGACACGTCTGATCTCGACATAGACGAAGTGGTGTCGATTCTTTACGAGAAAACCCTGACGCTCGAAGCAAAAGACAATCTTGATGTCTGACGTCGACAGCTTTCTGGCCGGTGGCAGCGCATCAAGTCGCGTCTTTTACTGGCTTGTGAGAAACGCGCTGAACATCTTCTGTCGCACGTTCTGGAGAACCAAAGTCATTGGCGCCCAGCACATACCGAAGAGTGGACCTTTCATCCTCGCCCCCGTGCACAGGTCGAATATCGACACTCCCTTGGCCTGCACCGTCACGGGTCGTCGGATGCGCTACATGGGAAAAGATTCACTGTGGAAGAAGAAACCCATTGGATGGATCCTTTCCGCTCTCGGAGGATTTCCCGTTTCTCGCGGTACGGCCGACCGCGAGGCACTGCGACGTTGCATCGCAGTTCTCGAGGCAGGCGAACCTCTTGTGCTGTTCCCCGAAGGTGAACGTAAATCGGGCGCGACGGTTCAACCGCTCTTTGATGGTGCGATGTACATCGCCCTCAAGGCCGGAGTTCCCGTCATTCCTGTGGGTATCGGTGGGTCCGAACGTGCGATGCCAAAAGGCAAGAAGTACCTTCGACCGTGCAAGTGTGTGGTGATCGTCGGCGAGGCGCTGATGCCACCCGTCACCGATGGACGTGCTTCACGATCGGCAGTTCGAGATTTCACGGCTCGACTTCATGGCGAATTGCAAGGTCTCTTTGACCGGGCGGAATCAGCCGCGGCTGAGTGACACCAAGAGGTCACGCAAAATTGCCACATCCTTGACTCCGCAAAGTTCGCGAGCCGAGTGCATCGACAACTGCGGGATACCAAGATCAACCGTTTCGATTCCCAGACGTGTCGCGGTGATCGGTCCGATCGTGCTTCCGCACGGCATCGCGTTGTTCGATACGAACTCTTGAAGCGGCAGGCCAGCCGTCATGGCCGCGTGCTTGATCCATGACGCGCCCCGGGCCGATGTGGCGTAACGCTGATTTGCATTGGTCTTCAGCGCCGGACCGTGGTTGATGAGCGGAGCGTGGTGCGGATCGTGCCGTTCGGGGTAGTTCGGATGAAGCGCGTGGGCATTGTCGATCGAGACACAGGTTGATGACCTGACGAAATCGAACCAGTTCGTGGAAGTGGAACGGGCCGCGACGAGTTGACCGAGGACGATCTCGAGCATTGGTCCGGCGGCACCGGTCGTGCTGTCAGATCCGACTTCTTCGTGGTCGAAGAGCGCGACGACGACGGGACGATCGTGTCCACCGGCGAGGAGTGCGGTGAGCGCCGCCCAACACGACACTTGATTGTCGATCCGACCGGAGGCAATCATCGACTCATCGGAACCGATCAGTGCGGCAGGCTGCACATCGAACAAAACAAGATTCGTGGCAAGGATGTCTTCCGAGCCGGCGGCATGTCCGATGAGGCTTGCGAAATCGCCCTGGGACGTTGACCAAACGGGTCGCATGTGCGTCTGACGATTGAGTACCAGGCCCTTCTCGTTCACCTCACGGTCGAGATGAATTGCGAGCTGCGGAACTCGAGCGAGTGGTTCGTTGATCTTGATCAGTTGCGAGCGCCCGTCGCTGGTCTGCACGATTCCGGCCAGCCCGAGATCACGATCAAGCCAACTGTTGAGAAGTGCGCCGCCGTAGATCTCGACTTCGAGTAGATCGAAACCAGCGGATCGAGTTTCGGGATGGGGCTTCAATCTGAGCCCCGGCGAGTCGGTGTGGGCTCCGAAGATCACGGCGTCGTTGCGCAACGTGGAATTCGGCCACGACCAAGCCATCAGACTTCCGTCGCGTTTGATCGCTCCGGTCGCTTCCTTGAAAACGGCTACGTCGACATCCGTGAAATCGTGAACGGGAACTCCGGCCGCGACGCACCGCGACTCGGCCGAGGCAACCACGTGAAACGGCGACGGCGACGCATCCAGAAAAGCGCAGAGTTCGGTGGCCGCGGACATCAGGACTTCTGGAAGATTCCCATCGGCAGCCCGGAATTGCGCAAGTGGGATGTTTCGTTGATCGTGACGATCGAACGTTCTCCCGATCGCGCGGCAGCGACGCGGTGAATGGATGTGTAATTGGGATAGAAGAATCCCTGAACGTTCACGGTGAGGCCGAGAACATGCACGAGGTAGGCATTGATGACACCGCCGTGACAGACGATTGCGATGGTCTGGCCAGAATGCTGGGCGATCAACCGCTCCACGGCGCTGACGCACCGCCCGTTGAACTCATCGGGGGATTCCTCGTGCACGTTCCATTCGCCGCGCAACATCGCCTGCCAACGCGGATCGTTGGCGGCCTTCAGCTCTTCGACCGGTACGTATTCGTTGGAGTTCCGATCCCATTCGGCGACATCGTCTTCCGTGACGATCTCGACACCCTGAACCTTCGCAAGGGGTGCCGCCGTCTGTTGGGCTCGACGAAGCGGGCTCGCGTACACGGCATGGATGCGCTCGCTCGACAAATAGTTGGCGAGGTGCTCTGCCTGAGCCAAGCCCTCGGGAGAGAGTTGCGGATCGGCGATTCCCTCGTCGAGTTCGCGGCGAATGGGGAGGGCGTGACGAATGAGAAGAAGTTCCATGACAAACCAACACTATGTGATGCGACCGAATCCGAACCCCTCGGAAGGAACGATCAGCCGCCGTTAGAACCAAGGTCGACGTTCGAACCGAGATCAATCTTCACGTCGCGTCCGAAAAACGTGCAGGTCACGCTTCCGGTGGATGGAGCGCCGGCAGACGCGGTCAACTTGTCGGCACAATCCACGAGCGAGGCTCGCTGGCTGTAGACCACCACACCCAGTGCCGCAAAAACGACCGACAAGACGATCCGCACCACGAGTGACGAGATGAACTTCAACACGAGCAGTACAAGAACGGCACACGCCGCGATCGCGATGACCGAACCGTTCTTCGCCTGGTTCAGATTCAAGGCCTGTACGAGCATCTGGGCGATCATGCTGTTGACCCTATTCGTCCCGCATTAGAGAACGGTGGACGTTCCGGTCTAGAGACCACACTCGGACGGTTCTTCACGTAGCGTTGGCATGTGACTTCACCCGTTTCCCTCAACCCGTCCGGGCCGCCCGAAACCAGACTTCCCGACGATCCGGCGGAGGTGACACATCTCGTCCGTCAAATCGAGGCACTCGAGGTTGGTTCCCCAGAGCAACGTGCGGCTCTGCAGCAACTCGTTGCGATTGCTCCCCGAAGTTCAACCACATGGTCCGTCTACGGTCGTTCAGCGCGGGATTCAATCGAGCGCTACGCGGCCTATCGCGTTGGATATCACCGCGGTCTCGACGCCTTGCGCGGTCACGGATGGAAAGGCTCGGGTTTCGTGCGATGGAACCACCCGGGAAACGTGGGTTTCTTGTCGTGCCTCGCCGGATTACAGCGTGCTGCCGAAGAGATCGGAGAGACCGACGAGGCCGAGCGTTGTCGGCTGTTCCTGTTGCAACTCGACCCGAGCCACACGCCGTCGTCATGACGGCTTGGGGGATTCTGGCAGGGGGACAGGGCACACGCTTTGGGGGTCCAAAGGTCGACGCCATCTTCAATGGCCGCACATTCCTCGAACACAGTCTCGATCGGATTTCGTTGGTTGCGGGAAGCGAAGATGTGATCCTCGTCTCGCTTCCGCGCGATTGCCCGTCCTCGACTCTGTCGCGAATTCCTGAGACCTTTCGCGCACTGCCCATTGTCAGGATCTTCGACACGGTGCCCAATCTTGGGCCGGTTCACGGTGTCGCAAACATGGCCGCTGTTTCGGATCTCATGGGTCACGAATTGATCGTCACAGCAGTGGATCAACTCGGCCTGGGCCAACCCGATTTGTTGTCCATCCTCGATGCGTGCCGACGCCATCCCGAATCGGTGTCGGTCGCGCAGCGCGGTGGCCGTCGGCATTGGGTCTTCGTCGGAATTCCCAAGAAGCTGTTGTCGAAAATCGTAGGCGACGCGCATTCGGTGTCGTCGTTGCAAAGTCTCTACTTGGTGAACGAAGTCGTCGAGGTTGAAGTGTCGGCAGACGCCGTTCTCGACGTGAATTCGATCGACCTCTTGCCGACGTCGACTTCTCATCTTCGGGGCGAGTCTTCCGCGGGATAGCCTGAGGGCATGGCAGTCAACGAAATCTCGATCGGGGAACTCGCAACCTTTATCGGCGACGGCAGCACGAACGCGAGCGTGCGGGTCGTCGACGTTCGCGAATCCGACGAGTACATCTCGGGTCACGTCCCCGGCGCACTCCACGCGCCGCTCTCGTCTCTGCCGGACTTTGTCGATCTCTTCGATTCCGAGACCACGACGTACGTCATCTGTCAGGCGGGCGGTCGCAGTATGCGCGCATGTGAATACCTCGAGTCGCTCGGAAAGAAAGTCACGAACGTCGCCGGTGGTACCGGTGCATGGATTGCCATCGGAAATCCCGTCACTGCGGGCGACCAGCCCTGATGAACGATGGTTCTCCGCGCTGGATCGATTCCGATCGCGGAGTATCGGAACTTGCACGAGCACTGAAGTCGGTTGAGGTGTTCTCCCTCGACACCGAATTTCATCGAGAGAGAACGTATTTTCCGCAGCTTGCCTTGATGCAGATCAACCTCGAGGGTTCGATCTTCCTGATCGACACCACGGCAGTTGGACCGGACGCGGTTGCAGAACTTCTCGACACCGAGGCGCTCGTTCTACTCCATGCGGCCCAACAAGATCTCGACGTTCTCCAACTGGTTTGCGGTGTCAAACTCACGAATATTTTCGACACCCAAATTGCCGCAGGCTTCGTCGGCTACTCCACGCCTTCCTTGTCGGCACTCGTTCAGCGCGAACTCGGCTTTGCTCTGCCGAAAGGCGACCGACTGACGGACTGGTTGCGTCGACCACTTTCCGACGACCAACGTTCGTACGCGGCGGCCGACGTCGCCCATCTGCCTGCGCTGCACACATCGATCGTCGATCAACTCGAAAGTCGCGGACGCTTGTCCTGGGCCGAAGAAGCATGTGGCGAACTCGCGGCTCGGCCGTCGTCGCTCGTCGACCCCGAGCGCGCGTGGTTGCGAATCAAAGACGTCCGAACCCTCAAGCCGAAATCCCGCGGCGTCGCTCAGTCCGTTGCGCAATGGCGCGAAGAGCGGGCACAGCGCCTCAACATCCCGGTCCGACAGGTTCTTGCCGATCTCGCATTGTTGGGCATCGCCCAGCGCGCACCGCGAAATACCGACGAACTTGCACAGGCTCGCGGAGTCGATGGGCGGTACACAAAGGGTGTGATTGCCGAAGAGATTCTCTCTGCGGTGGCGAAGGGAAGGGATGCAGACGTCGACTTTCCCCGTCACGACGTCGAGGAATTCGATCGCGACCTTCGTCCTGCCGCAACACTCATGTCGGCGTGGATCAGCGAGGTCGCGTCACGCGAGCAAATTGAAGTAGCCCTCCTTG
>JBEBAF010000272.1:0-15008 GCA_041159045.1 Actinomycetota bacterium | reverse complement strand
GGGCCGATGTAACTGTCGCGCACGACACTTCCCGAACCAATGACGACCGGACCACGAACACGGGAATTCTCGATTTTTGCGCCGGACTCGATGACGACACGACCTTCGATCTGCGAGCCCGAGTCGACGCTGCCTTCATTGCGTGATTCGACCACCTCGAGCACGAGGCGGTTGCATTCGAGAAGGGGGTCCTTCTTGCCGGTGTCGATCCACCAGCCACGCAAGACTTCGTGACGCACCCGATGCTTGTTGTCGACGAGCCACTGGATGGCATCGGTGATCTCGAGCTCGCCCCGTGCCGATGGCTTGATGCTACGAACCGCGGTGTTCACGGTTTTGTCGAAAAGGTAAACGCCCACCAACGCAAGGTTCGACGGCGGGTCTTTGGGCTTCTCGACCAGACGAACGACCTCGCCGCGGGAGTCGACTTCTGCAACGCCGAACGACCGGGGGTCATCAACCTCGCACAAGAGAATCTGAGCACTCGGCGCATCGGTACCGCCGGCACCGCGCGCCGCTTCGAACCGTGAGACGAAGTCGGTGAGCCCCTGCTGGAGCATGTTGTCGCCCAGGTACATGACGAAGTCGTCGTCACCAAGGAATTCTTGGGCAATGAGCACACAGTGGGCCAGGCCGAGCGGGGCGTCCTGCGGGATGTAGGTGACCTTCACCCCGAAGCGCGAACCGTCGCCGACCGCGGCACGGATCTCGTCGCCCGTGTCGCCGATGATGATGCCGATTTCGCGGATACCCGCCTCGGCCATGGCCTCGATGCCGTAAAAAAGGATGGGCTTGTTGGCGATCGGAACCAGCTGCTTGGCGCTGGTATGGGTGATGGGCCGCAGTCGCGTCCCTGCGCCGCCCGAAAGAATGAGGCCCTTCATCGCCCGACAGCCTAGGCGACCTACCATCGGTTCATGCCCCAAGGACGCGCCCTGCCCCGCTTTCTGCACCCTTTCGCGAAGCCCTCTCGTGAAGATTTCATCACAGTTGCGCGGGGCGAGGGTGCGCGCATCTACGACGAGAACGGCCGCGAGTACATCGACGGAATGGCGAGCCTTTGGTACTGCGCCATCGGCCACGGCCGGACCGAGATGGCCTCTGCCATCTCGCAACAAGTCTCAACCATCGAGGCCTATTCGGCCTTCGACCCCTTCACCACACGCGTCGCCGACGAACTGTGCGAACGCATCGCGGAACTCTCGCCGCTGCGCGATGGTCGCGTGTTTCTTTGCAACAGCGGTTCCGAGTCGGTGGATAGTGCGATGAAACTCGCACGGCTTGCCCACGTGCAGGCGGGCCGACCCGAGCGCACACTCATCATCTCGCGCGGCCGGGGTTACCACGGCACGAACTACGGCGGAACGAGCGCACAGGGAATTCCCCCCAATCGCGCCGGATACGGGCCGCTCGTCGGCGACGTCATCCAAGTCGAGCCCGACGACATCGAAGAACTCGCGAACGTGATGTCGAAGAATTCGGAACGTCTTGCCGCCGTGATCAGCGAACCCGTACAGGGTGCCGGCGGGGTTTTCCCACCGAGCGATGGTTACCTGCAACAGTTGCGCAAATTGTGCGATCGACACGGTGCCTATCTCATTTTTGATGAAGTCATCACAGGCTTCGGTCGTTTGGGCACGTGGTTCGGAGCACAACACTTCGGTGTCACGCCCGACCTCCTCACGTTCGCAAAGGCCGTGACTTCGGGATACCAACCGTTGGGGGGCGTCATCCTCTCGCGATCGGTGTGCGATCCGCTCGAAGCCGATGGCGCGTTCCTGTTGCGGCACGGCTATACGTATTCGGGCCACGCAACGGCTTGTGCCGCTGCAATGGAAAACCTCGACATCATGCAGCGCGAGGGCCTCCTCGAGCGCGCGGTGCGCATCGGCAAACGTCTCGAATCCGCCCTTGAATCACTGGCCGCCGACGGGCAGATCAACCACGCCCGGGGCCGCGTCGCGGTGTGGGCAGCTGCGCACAATCCCGGAGTCGACCCGATGATCGTGCGCGATCGCATGCTCGAGGCCGGCGCCATCACACGCGCCCTGAACACCGATACGAATTCGTTCTGCCCGCCACTCGTCATCACGGATGCAGAGCTCGATCGACTCATCGATATTTTCGCCACCGTCACAGCAGAAAGTCAGCCTTCATGAAGCAACGAATTCTCATCACAGGCGGAGCCAGCGGAATCGGCGCCGCGATCGCGCGACATTGGACCTACCTCGGCCACGCCGTCACCATCACCGATGTCGCCGACGAATCGGGAACGGCACTTGCCAAAGAACTCGGGGCAACTTTCGAGCACCTCGACGTAAGGAACGAAAACGACTGGCGCAATTTCGCTACGCAACATTCCCCATTTGACACCGTTTTTCTCAATGCCGGCGTTGCGTCAACCCAACACGTCTTCGGCGATCCCGACAATTCGGTGTTCACCGGATTCGATCTCGACGTCTACCGCAGGACGGTCTCGATCAACGTCGACGGCGTCGTCTTTGGCGTCGCGCATCTCGCACCCGCAATGGTTGAACGCGGCTCGGGCGACATCGTCGTCACAGCCTCGATGGCAAGCCTGTATCCGATTCCGCCCGACCCGGTGTACGGGCTCACCAAACACGCCGTCAGCGGTTTCGTGAAGTCCCTGGCACCGACGTTGTTCGAGCGAGGCGTCTGCCTGAGTGCGATCTGTCCGTTCTTCGTCGACACTCCCCTCGTCACGAAGGAGCAACAGGCGCAGATACGCGAGACCGGGTTCGAGGTGCTGACCGTCGACAATGTCGTCGAGGCTGCACAGATCGCCGTAACGGAACGCGCACCGGGCGCACATTGGGTGGTCTTCCCGGGAATGCCGGTAGCGCAGTACCCGGCACCAACCCTCGGCTGAAAATTCAGCGCAAACGCGCGATGAGGCTGCTGGTATCCCAGCGCTTGCCACCCATCGCCTCCACTTCGGCGTAGTAGCCGTCGACGATTTCCGTGATCGGTAGTTTCGCGCCGTTGCGTTTGCCTTCGGAGATGCAGAAACCGAGGTCCTTGCGCATCCACTCGACGGCGAATCCAAAGTTGAATTCGTCACGTGCCATGGTTGACGACCGATTGACCATTTGCCACGAACCTGCCGCACCTTGCGAGATCACGCTGACCAACTGTTCGACATCGAGGCCGGCACGCTGAGCGAAGTTGAGGCCTTCCGAGAGGCCCTGCACGATTCCGGCGATGCAGATTTGGTTGACCATCTTGGCCAACTGCCCACTGCCCGTGCCGCCGAGACGTTCGCACACACGCGCGTACGACATGATCACTTCATGCGCGCGCGCGTAGGCGTCTTGGTCGTCGGCACCACACATCACGCTGAGCACGCCGTTCTCGGCACCTGCCTGACCGCCCGACACGGGGGCGTCGACGAAACCAACTCCTGCCGACAACGCGGCCGTACCGATTTCGCGCGCAAGTTCCGCCGACGTGGTGGTGTGGTCGACCAGCACCCCACCCTGTTTCAGACCCGCGAGAACTCCGTCCGGGCCCAACACGACGCTACGCACGTCGTCGTCATTGCCGACGCACACCATCACGAAGTCACAACGTTCGGCAACCTTTCGGGGAGTCGATGCAGCTGTTCCGGCATGCTGAGCCGCCCATTCGGTGGCTTTCGTTGAAGTTCGGTTGTACACGGTGACTTCGTGCCCGGACTTCGCGAGGTGCCCCGCCATCGGAAAACCCATCACTCCCAGCCCAACGAACCCGACACGTGCCATAGGTACTCAGTTTGGCAGGCTGACACCGTGAACAGTCGCGTACTTCCCTTCGGCCCGGCGGTGCAGATCGCCTACGTGGTCGACGACCCCGAGGCGGCCGCCCACGACTGGGCACGCGACTTCGGTGCGGGTCCTTTCTTTCTCAATCGCCACATACCGGTGAGCAATGTCACCCATCGCGGCAAACCTTCGGCCTTCGACCACACGTCGGCGTACGGGTGGTGGGGTTCGATCATGGTCGAGCTCTTCTGCCAGCACAACGACGACCCCACCGCAGTCACAGAACGATTCCCGAAGGGTTCCGGTGGCCTGCATCACATGGCGTGCATCGTTCCGCGGCTGCACGCCGCTCTCGCCGTTGCAAACACCATGGGCCTCGAAGTTGCGCAGTCGGCGACAGCAGGCACGACGATCTTTTTGTTCGTCGACGATGTGGCACGTCATGGCCACTACTGGGAGCTGTACGAATCGAGTCCGGGACTACTCGGCTTCTACGACATGGTGCGCACCGCGCATGAAAACTGGGATGGCTCGAACCCCGTGCGCGACATCACGCGTCGCTGAGGCGATTCAGCCTTCGGGGGTCACGTACGCAGCAGTGATTCCGCCGTCGATGATGAGCGACTGACCCGTCATCCACGATGAATCGTCGGACGCGAGGAACAGAGCACCCTTGGCGATCTCTTCAGGGGCGCCGAAACGCCCCATCGGAATGTGCACCAGTCGACGCTGGCGTTTCGCATCGTCGGACAGGAACTTCTCGAGCAACGGGGTCATCACCGGGCCCGGACACAGGGCGTTGGCCCTGATTCCCTTCCGGGCGTAGATAACGGCGATTTCGCGTGTCATTGCGAGCACCGCGCCCTTCGACGCGGTGTAGGCCACCTGCGGCGTGGCAGCGCCCATGTGCGCAACGAACGACGCGACGTTGATGATCGAGCCCCAACCTTGTTTCTCCATCACGGGGATTGCCGCACGACACCCCAACAGCACACCCTTGACGTTGATGTCCATCGTGCGTTCGTAGGTTTCGAGAGGTGTGGAGACCGGGTTGTCATCGTCGGAGATCATCACCCCGGCGTTGTTGTACATCACGTCGAGCGCACCGAATTTTTCGAGCGCGTGGTCGACCGCCGCATTGACACTGGACTCGCTGGTCACGTCGGTTTCGACGAACGACGCCGATCCTCCGACTGAAGTGATGGACGAAACGGCATCCGAGCCGTCGGCGAGGTCGGCGATGACCACCTTCGCCCCTTCACGGGCAAACAGTTCGGCTGCGACGCGGCCGAGACCAGATGATGCGCCCGTGATGAGGACAACTTTTTCTTGGAGTCGTGACATTGTCGGTGCGCTTCCCTGCTAGATGAGCTCGAAGTACCGACGGCGTTCCCAGTCGGTGACGGATTTGTTGAAGGCCCGCCATTCGGCCGATGCCATGGTGAGGATGTGATGGTGAACGTCGTCGCCGAACACCTCGCGCGCGATCTTGCTGTTGCGCCACAGATCGATGGCCTCGACGAGGCTCGACGGGATACGAGGCAAGTCGGGTGCTTCGTAACCGTTGCCGACGAATTCGGGTTCGAGCGGAAGTTCGTGTCGAATTCCGTACAAGCCGCCGCCTAGCACACCCGCGAATGCCAGATAACTGTTTGCGTCGGCCCCGGGAACACGGCTTTCGATTCTCAACGACGAACCGTGACCGACCTGCCGGAAGCCGAGGGTTCGATTGTCGACACCCCAAGAAACGGCGGTTGGCGCCCACGAACCCGGCTGGAAACGCTTGTAACTGTTGACCGTTGGCGCCCACAACAGCGAGAACTCGCGCGCAGTCGCCAGCAACCCTGCCAGATAGTGCCGGAAAATCGGGCTCGGCCCGGAACCTGACTGATCGAACATCGATGTCGTGCCGTCGAGCGACCACAGGCTGCTGTGCACGTGGCACGACGAACCCGTTTCGGCGAAGTCGTACTTCGCCATGAAGGTGACCGACTTGTCGTGCTGTGCGGCAATTTCTTTTGCCGCAGTTTTGTACACAACGTTGCGGTCGGCCATCGACAGCGCATCGGTATAAGCCAGATTGATTTCGTGCTGTCCACGCCCGGCTTCACCTTTCGTGAATTCAACGGGAATCCCCGCAACCTCGAGCCCGCGTCGAATCGCCCCGATGACGGGTTCGTCGCGTGTGGTTTGCAGAACGTGGTAGTCCTGCACCCAATTTCCCGCCGGTCGTACTTCGCGATAACCCGACGCCTGAGCATCGGCGTACGACGTATCGAACATGAAGAACTCGATCTCGCTGGCCATCATCGAACTGAAGCCCATCGCTTTCGCTGCTTCGACCTGCGCGCGGAGTATCGATCGCGGCGCTTCGGCAATCAACGCACCGGTTTCGACGTCGAACACGTCGCAGATGATGAGCGCGGTTCCATCGACCCATGGAACGATGCGTACCGCAGACCAGTCGGCACGGGCAACCATGTCGCCGTAACCCTGGTCGTAACTTGCGAAACGGAAACCCGGCACCGGGTTGTTCTCGATGTCGCACGCAATCAAGTAATCGCAATTTTCCGTTCCGTGATCGGCAACATGTTCGAGAAAGAAACGAGCAGTCGTTCGCTTACCGACAAGGCGACCGAAAAGGTCGGGAAACGCCATGACAACGGTGTCGACTTTGCCGGCGTGAATCAACGCCGTCAGTTCTTCGCGCGTGAGACCCGTGCTTTTCGCCATGTCGCCCACCCCACTTGCGCGATCGAAGTTCTAGAAATCGTCCTCGTCGGCTTTGGACTTCTTGGCTTCGGCCTTGGGGGCAGCCGCCGCCTTCTTTGCCTTTGCGGGCTTGAGAACACCCTTGGCAAGAGCTTCGTCGAGGAACTTTTCGGCTTCCTCGGTTGACACCTTGAGAGCCGGTGCGATTTCCGAAATGAGGTTGATGCGCGCGCGGTCGTACATGGTGCGCTCGGCAGCCGACAACGAGGCGTCGCGGTTACGGGCCGCGAGGTTACGAACGACTTCGGCCACCTGGTACACGTCGCCGCTCTTCAGCTTTTCCTGGTGGTTCTTGAATCGACGCGACCAGTTCGACGGAACGCGCGGATCGGCCTTAGACAACACTGACACAAGATCTTCGAGTTCATCGGGTGAAACCGGCGGACGCACGCCGACATCGGCGGCTTTCGCGGTGGGCACCGACAGGGTCATCTCGTTGATCACTGTCTTCAGGATCAGGTATTCCTGCGTCGCACCGAAGGCCTTCATCTTCTTGATGCCGTGAACGATGCAGGCTCCGTGCTGGGGATAGATGACCGTATCGCCCTTCTTGAAGTTCACCTGCCACAGGCTAGACGCAGGGAGTACGAATTACTCAGTCGCGTGCCCCCGACAGGAATCGAACCTGTGACCTGCGGATTAGAAGTCCGTTGCTCTATCCAACTGAGCTACGGGGGCTCGACGCAACGACAAATGCCGTTTCGTCACTTGTCAATCGTATCGAAGGTCTTCCTACGCGTAGTGCCGACGCAGGAAATCAAGAGCCGAAATGACGCTCATTTGGCGCATTTGGTCACGAGTCGTGGGCAGTCGTAGTGACGTCACCCATTCCCCGCCTCCATCCGACACCGCAATGAAAAGTGTTCCGACAGGTTGACCGTCTTGTTCGTCGGGGCCTGCGACGCCGGTCAACGCAAGCCCTACGCTGGCAGCCAATGCGCGGCGAACACCTCGCGCCATTTCCAATGCGGCGCGTTCGTTGACGACCGGCCCCGGCGTCACATCGAGGATGTCGAATTTCACTTCGGATGCGTAACTCACAACGCCACCCCGCAACACTCGACTGGCGCCGGGAACATTCGTCAGCCGTCCGGTGACGAGCCCACCAGTGACCGATTCCGCAACGGCAAGCGTGAGTCCGCGAGCCGCGAGCATGTCGAGAACGACGGACTCCATGGTCTCGCTGTCGACACCAAAGACAAGCTCGCCGAGTTCGCCCCTGATACGCGAATCCCATTCATCGAGGACAAGATTTGCGGCCTCGGTTGTCTCGCCGGCAGCCGTCAACCGAACCTTGATTCCGTCCCAACCGCTTGCGAGAAAAGCGAGCGTCGGCTTGTTGCCATCCGGCTCGTCGAGTTCACGAATGATCGCGTCGAGACGTTCGTTCAGTCCGCTTTCGCTCTCTCCCCACGTGCGCAAGACGCGGCTGCGAATCACCGATGCACGACCACTTCGGCGAACGAGGTCGGGCAAGATTGCACGTTCCATCATCTCGTGCATTTCGTGCGGCACCCCGGGCACCGCATAAACGACTTTGGCGCCAACCGGGCAGATGAGGCCCGGTGCCGTTCCACGACGTTGAGGTATCACGGTCGCTCCACGGGGAACCTGGGCCTGACGCAGATTGTTCGCAGCCATGCGCCGACCTCGCGACGCAAAAAGCTGCACGATCACCCCGGCAACTTCGTCGTCGTGCACGAGATCGACACCCATCACCGCCGCGATGGCATCACGCGTGAGATCGTCGTGGGTGGGGCCGAGCCCACCGCACATGATGACCGCATCCGCTTCGTCGAGACGACGGCGCAATTGGTCGATGATTCGCTCGACGTTGTCGCCGACCTTCACCTGGACGTGACTGGAAATGCCGTGAGCGGCGAGCTGTTCGCCGATCCACGATGAGTTGGTGTCGACGATCTGCCCGAGCAGCAATTCCGTTCCGACCGCCAGGACGTCGCACCGCATGATCTGTCAAGCCTCGGTGATTCTTGCGAATTGACGATGTCGATACGCGCGAGCGGCGTACTGGGATCCACTGATCAGGGCAAGCGCCACCGAGAACCAGAGCAGGATCTTCCATGTCCAATCGGCATCGGTGACGGTCAGCGGAATGAGCGCAAAGCCGACTGCGAGCTGCTGGCTGAAGGTTTTGACCTTCGCCATTTTGCTGGCCGGCACCGAAATGCCCTTCGAACCAACGAGTACGCGATAGATGCTGATCAAAACCTCTCGCGCGGCGATGATGACCACGGGCAACAGCGGGAAGAGCCCACGACTGACAAGGGTGAACATGGCTCCGAGTACGAGCACCTTGTCGGCAAGCGGATCGAGGAACGCCCCCGACTTGGTGGTGCCGTGTCGACGCGCGAGGTAGCCGTCGAACCCGTCGCTCACGCACAGGAAGAACCACATGACGAAAGCAACCCACGAGCCATACGAGTCGCTGGGAATCAGTGCGAAAAGAATCGGTGAAATGAGAATGCGCCCAACCGTGACCATGTTCGCCCAGGTTGCAATCGCGTTCGGATCAACGGGCATGTGGGTCCACCGGTGTTCCAATGAGATCAGGCCCCATGGCATCGACGATCTCGACGTCGTGGAATTCGCCGACTTTCAGATTGGTCGGCACCTGCACGATGCCGTCGATCTCGGGGGCCTCGCGGTGGCTGCGACCAACGCCGGGTTCATCGACCAGCACGCGATGCGTTTCGCCGAGGCAGTCGTCGCGCCGACGTGCGGTGATGTCGTCTTGTAGTTCGCGCAGTTCCGCCAATCGCAATTCGGCGAGGTGACCGGGAACGGGGTTCGGCAGACCCATCGCGTGAGTGCCCTCTTCCGGGCTGTACGAGAAGAATCCGCACCAATCGAGTTGTGCCTGTTCCACGAAGTCGAGCAGTTGATCGTGGTCATCCTCGGTTTCCCCGGGATATCCGACGATGAAGTTCGAGCGAAACACGGCGTTGGGTTCGCGGTCGCGGATGTCGGCGATGCGCTGCAGGAACCGCTGACCGTCACCCCACCGACGCATGCGTCGCAGGTGATCCTTCGAGACGTGCTGCAAGGACAGATCGAAGTACGGCACGCCCGATGCAAGCACCACGTCGATCAGTTCGTCACTGAGGTCGCTGGGATACAGGTACAAAAGCCGCACGCGCTCGGTCAGTTCGGCCACCTGCTTGACGAGGGGCACGATTGCGCCGGCGCCGAGCTCAGCCGGGCGGTCTTTGCCGTAGCTCGCGAGGTCTTGGGCAACCAACACGACTTCACGGACGTCGAGTTGCCGAACTTCTTCGAGTATCGAGGCAACGTCGCGGCTGCGCTGCGGACCGCGGAACGAAGGAATGGCGCAGAATCCGCACGAACGATCGCAGCCTTCCGCAATCTTGACGTAGGCCCACGGCACCTCGGATTTCGGCCGCGGGAGGTTCAAAAGGTCGAAAGCCGGAGCCGACGACACGGAAAGGCCCACGGGCTTGCGTCCGAGTTGCACGGGCACGCCGAAACCGGCGACCTGATCGACTTCGGGAAGTTCCGCGGCCAGTTCGTCGCCGTACCGTTCGGCCATGCAGCCGGTGACGATGAGGCGAGCACCGGACTTGCGCTTGTCGGCAAGAGCAAGGATCGTGTCGATGCTCTCGCGACGCGCCTCTTCGATGAATGCACACGTGTTGACAACCACCACGTCGGCGTTCGCGGCATCGTCGGTGCGTTGCAGGCCATCGCGTGACAGCATTCCGATGATCTTGTCGGAGTCGACCTCGTTCTTCGGACATCCGAGGGTTTCGACATAGAAACGCTCGCCTGACGTCTTCGACACGTTGTGAGTCTACCGACGGTGCCGTCAGCTGCTTTGTGACTGCAAGAACGCGTATTCTTCGGCCGACATCAACACCTGACGGGCCTTGGAACCTTCGCCCGGACCAACGATGCCGCGTTCTTCGAGAAGGTCCATGAGGCGACCCGCGCGCGCAAAGCCGACCTTGAGTTTGCGTTGCAACATCGACGTGCTGCCGAGACCCGATGTAACGACCAATTCGATTGCCTGCTTCAACAACTCGTCGTCATCATCGTCGCCGGTTGTGCCGCCCACGAGGCCGCCGCCGGAACCCGAAGCCCCCGCGTCGCCCTCGATGCCACTGACATAGACGACTTCCGGAGCCTGACGACGCCAATGCGCAACCACACCACGTACTTCTTCTTCGGTCACCCACGAACCTTGAACACGCTGGGCAACGTTGGTGTTTCCGGGCAAGAGCAACATGTCGCCCTTGCCGACCAGCTTTTCGGCGCCCGGCCGGTCGAGGATGACGCGACTGTCGGTGAGGCTGGAAACCGCAAAAGCCATACGCGCGGGAATGTTGGCCTTGATGACGCCTGTGATGACGTTCACGCTGGGTCGCTGGGTGGCGATGATGAGGTGAATGCCCACGGCTCGCGCCTTCTGGGCAATGCGCGTGATCGAGTCTTCGACGTCGCGCGCGGCAACCATCATGAGGTCGTTCAACTCGTCGACGACCACCACGATGTACGGCAGCCGTTCGTATTCCTTTTCGACACCCGGCTCGGGAACCAGGTCGCCGCGGTCGTACGCGGCGTTGTATCCGGAGATGTCGCGGAAGCCGACTTCGACGAGCAGGTCGTAGCGGCGTTCCATCTCTTTCACTGCCCAACCAAGGGCGTTGGCGGCCTTCTTGGGGTTGGTAACCGGCTGGGTCAAGAGGTGCGGCAAACGGCCGTACTGCCCCATTTCAACCTGCTTCGGGTCGATGAGAATGAGGCGCACCTGGTCGGGCGTGGTGCGCATGAGCAGCGACGTGATGATGCAGTTCAGACCGCTGGACTTACCCGCGCCGGTTGCGCCTGCAATGAGCAGGTGTGGCGTGGTGGCAAGGTTCATGAACACTGCGCGGCCGGCAATGTCTTTTCCGACCGCTACATCGAGCGGATGTGTCGCGGCCTTCGCCTCGGCCGAGGTCATGAGGTCGCCGAGCGATACCAATTGGCGGGTGGTGTTCGGTACTTCGACGCCAATTGCTGAGCGTCCGGGAATCGGCGCGAGGATGCGGACATCGGTTGCGGCCATCGCATAGGCGATGTCACGATCGAGGCTGGTGACGCGGGCAACCTTGACACCGGAACCGAGCTCGAGCTCGTAACGAGTGACCGTCGGACCCACCGTCATGCCGACGAGACGCGTTTCGACGCCGTGTGACGCGAGTGAATTCTGAAGGAGAACGCCGCGCTCTTCGACCGCTGCACGATCGACCGCCTGCACGGGGGTGACGCCGAGCAGATTTGCTGGCGGCAGATTCCACGCACCCTTGCGCGCTGCGGGACCGAGAGCCAATTCGTCACCATCGGGAGTACTGACGACTTCCTTCGGTGCACTACGCGGAGGAAAGTCTCCGACCTCATCGGCCGGCTTCGGCGTCGACTTGCGCTTGGGCTTCGGCGGAGCGCCTTGGGGTTCTTCGCTCGCAAAGTCGTAGAGCGCCGGACGCGGAGCACCGGGATCGAACGATGGAACGTGCGAATTGTCGATGGGTGGCGGCTCGACGGCCTCCACCGGACCGATCTCGACCGGTTCGATTTCCGGTGTGTCGTACGCGGGTGCGGGCTCGAAACCGTCGCGTGCATTCGCGTCGCCGACGGTTTGGATTTCGCTGATCATCTTTTTCGCCGCGCGTGCTGTTGGCACCGCAACCGTGGAGAAATGCGCACGCAGGCGTTGAATCAAAAGAGGCAACGACATGCCGGTGACGATGAGGACACCACCCAGCATGACGGCGAGAAGCACAACGACCGCACCAACGATGCTGAGCATCGCACGAAGCGGTTGACCAATGATCGCGCCGATCCAACCGCCGGCGGGCTTCAATGCATCGACCTTCGCCGTCATGCGACCGCCACCACGTGCAAGGTGCAACAGTCCGAGGCTCGCCAAGGCGATGACCGCCGTGCCGACAGCCACGCGCAGACGGTGTTCCGACTCGTTCCGACGAATGACCACCGTTCCGATGGCCACGAATGCCGGCGGCAGCAGGAAGCGACCAAGCCCGAGAACCCAGCCGAGGGCCGTGTCGACACCGTCGCCAACCGGACCGGCGACGTTCAGATAAACGGAAAGCCCTGCAAGCACACCGAGAACCACGATCGCGATTCCTCGAAATTCGCTTTCGCGCCCGCCGACGGCGGCCTGAACAGCCGCATGTTCGCGAGCACGCGTCATGCGCGAGGGACCGTCGCCACGCGACGACGACCGCTGAGAGGACGAAGCCTTGCCGCGCGTCGAGTTGCCGTTTTTCGGCGCAGAACGCGGTCGCGAGGCTTGTTTTGACATGTTTCCAAGGTAGCAACGGGTTGCCACCCGATTCGGGAATACCCCTGAAACTGGCTACGACGTGGGGCCGGTGAGCGGGTCGGACCCGAGAATCTTTCCGCTCGGGTCGACGAGAACCGCGAACTGGCCACCGCGCTGCGACTGGATCATCACGCGATAGAGCACGGAGTCTTTCGGCCCGTCGGCAGTGACTGCGAATGCGCGAAGGATCGAATCTGGAAGTGCATCAGAGACATTCGCGTACACATCGGATGTGAACGACATCTTCGATGCGTCGAATGCGGCGCCGTCCGCCGGTGCAGCCTCGGATTCGTCGCGCAATTTCCCGTTTTCCCACACGAAGTTCAACGCATTTCCCTTGCCGTCGGCAGCGAAGAGGTTGATGAGGTCGGGCGTCGCGTTGATTTCGTAGAACTTCACTTGACGTCCGACGACACCGACCACCGCGGCGACCGCATCGTCGATGTCTTCAACTTCGAGTTTGGGCTTCGCGTCATCGCCGCACCCCGGCAAAAGGATTGCGATCGCCACGGAGGCGACGAAAATGTGTCGACGTCGGCTCATGTTTCCATCACGACCGGCACGATCATCGGCCGACGCTTCGTACGTGTGTTGACGAATTTGCCTGTCGCGCGACGAACCACCTGCTCGAGTGCGTCGATGCTGCGTTCACCGTCGCGCAGGGCGTTCTCGACCGCTTCTGCCACGGTGTCGCATGCCTCGTCGAGCAGGTCCTCGGCTTCGGGTGCATAGACCCAGCCGCGCGTGATGATTTCGGGACCCGTGATCACCGTTCCGGACGACACGTCGACCGTCACCACGACGACAACGACACCCTCTTCGGCGAGAACCCGACGATCGCGCAGAACGCCCTGGCCCACATCGCCGACGACACCGTCGACGTAGAGGTAACCGGCCGGAATTCGCCCGACGAGGTCGACACCTTCGCTGGTGAGCTCGACGACGTCGCCGTCTTCGCACATCGTGATGCGATTTTTCGGAACGCCCATCGTTTCGGCGAGCCGGGCGTTGGCCATCATGTGGCGGTACTCACCGTGAATCGGAATGAACCACTCGGGCTTCGTCACGTTGAAGTACGTCTTCAGGTCGTCGGCCTGCGCGTGCCCGGTTGCGTGAACATCGACGATTCCCGAGTGCACGACTTCGGCTCCGGCGCGAAGCAATCCATCGATGACGCGACTCACGTGCATCTCGTTGCCGGGAATCGGATGGCTCGACAGGATGACAGTGTCGCGCTCGCCCACTTTCACCCACTTGTTGTCGCCGCGGGCAAGCAGGGCAAGGGCCGACATCGGTTCTCCCTGCGAACCCGTGGAAATGATGCACACGTCTTCCGGGGCATGGTCGTCGATTTGCTCGATGTTGATCAGCGATTTGTCGGGAATGCGAAGGATGCCGAGGTCACGTGCCATGCGGACGTTGTTGTTCATCGATCGACCCATCGTCGCCACGACTCGCCCATTGGCGACCGCGGCATCGGCGATTTGCTGAACGCGGTGGATATGACTCGCAAAACTCGCCGTGATGATTCGACGGCCGGCATGTTCGGCGAACAAGCCACGCAAGACATGCCCCACTTCGCTTTCGCTCGGAGCGTGGCCTTTCTCCTCGGCGTTCGTGCTGTCAGCCATCAGCAGGCGAATACCCGGGCCGTGAGCCAAGGCGCCGAGCCGCGAAAGGTCGGTTCTGCGACCGTCGACGGGAGTGAGGTCGATCTTGAAGTCTCCGGAATGGAGAACGATTCCCTGTGCGGTATGCATCGCGACGGCGTGCGCGTGCGGCACCGAGTGGGTGACCGCGATGAATTCGACATCGAACGGCCCGATCCGACGAATTTCGCCGTCGGCCACCGACACAAAGTCTGTGCGACCGAGAAGGCCCGCCTCTTCGATGCGGTGGCGCGCAAGACCCAGAGTGACCGACGAGCCATAGATCGGCATCGACAGTTCACGCAAGAGAAACTGCAGCCCGCCGACGTGATCTTCATGCCCGTGGGTCGCAATGCACCCCACGATGCGTTCGGAGTTTTCCCTCAGCCAGGTGAAGTCGGGCAGAACGAGGTCGATGCCGTGCATGTCGGCATCGGGGAACATGAGTCCACAGTCGATGAG
>JBEBAF010000271.1:0-8547 GCA_041159045.1 Actinomycetota bacterium | reverse complement strand
TTGAGGTCGTGCAGTGGCAGTGAGTTCTCGCCGAGCCACAAAGAGATTCGTGAAACAAGATCACCGGACATCGTCGAGTCGCTTGCCACGAACGCGACCGAGAACTCATCACCCGACGCATCGACCGGCAAACCGATGTGCCGAGCGAGTGCGGCATGGTCGAGGTGTGAAACCGAACGAAATCGAACGACGCTCTGCGCGCCACGCAATGCCGCGATCGTTCCGTTTGCGACAATCTTGCCCTTGTCGAAAAAAATCACGCGCTCGGCTAGGCGCTCGGCTTCGTCAAGTTCGTGCGTTGCGAGAATCACGGCCGTCCCCCGTGAAGCGAGGTCGCGGATGATCGTGCGAATTTCATCGCGACCGTTCACGTCGACGCCCGAGGTGGGTTCATCCAGAAAGGCAACGCGCGGATTTGAGGCAAGAGCGAGCGCAAGCGAAACACGCTGCTTCTCGCCTCCGGATAGGCGTCGCCATGTTGAGGAAGCCCGATGGGCCAGACCGACGCGGGCAAGGAGTTCGCTCGGGTCGACACCGCGGTTGTAGATACGGCAGTACTGGGCGATGGTCTCGGCCACGCGGGCGCTCGGATAAACGCCTCCGTCCTGGAGCATCACGCCGACCTCTTGGTGGAGCGCGGTTCGTTCGTTGAAGGGGTTGCGATCAAGCACGCGAACCGCACCCGATGTGGGGGATCGGAAGCCTTCACAGGTTTCGATGGTCGTGGTCTTGCCGGCACCGTTCGGTCCCAGGATCGCGGTGACTTCGCCGAATTCGGCTGCGAAAGAAACTCCATCGACCGCTGCCAGTGAGCCGTAGCGGACCACGAGATTCTCGACGTCAACGGCGGCCATGGACAAAGCGTACGGGGCTGATCGGGGAACACGGATAGCCTTTCGGTTCTGTGATTGACGTTCGCCTTCTGCGCAATTCCCCCGATGCCGTGCGCGTCGCAATGGAGCGTCGAGCCAAGCCCGAGCTCCTCGACCAGCTCGACCACGCGATCCGCCTCGACGGTCGGTTGCGCGACATCGTGCTCGAACGCGATGATCTGCGTCGGCAGGTCAACGAGGTATCGAAGAAGGTTGGCGGGCTACGTAAGGCCGGCGACACTTCCGGAGCCGAGGCCTTGATGGCCGAAAGCCGCACGCTGGGTGCCCGTGAAACGGGCCTGGCAGCCGAATCCGAAGAGGTCGAAGCCGCCTTGCGCGACCTGCTGCTGCGCATACCGAACCTGCCGCATCCCGAGGCTCCGAATGGGACCGGCGACCACGACAATCCCGTCATCATCGGCCCGATGAACATGCCGGAGGAATTTGCCGCTCACCAGCGAGTACCGCATTGGGAAACCGGCGCCGAACTCGGGATTCTCGACAACGAACGCGCCGTCAAGATTTCGGGTGCGATGTTCACGATGCAGCGTGGTCTCGGAGCAACGCTTTCGCGGGCTCTTTGTCAGTACGCCCTCGACATGAACGCCGATGCATTCGAAGAGATTCGTCCACCCACGCTGGTCACTTCTGCGACGCTCACGGCCACGGGCCAACTTCCGAAATTTGCGGACGACGCCTATTCGATCGAGCGCGACGATTTGTGGTGCATTCCCACCGCCGAGGTTCCGTTGACATCGATCTATGCGAACGAAATTCTTGCTGACGATCAACTTCCGATGCGCCTCATGGCGTATTCACCTTGTTACCGGCGCGAAGCGGGTTCTGCCGGTCGCGACACACGAGGCATGTTGCGCGCACACGAGTTCGACAAAGTGGAAATCTTCGCGTTGGCGACGGCGGAACAAGCACCCGAACTCCTCGTCGAACTCCGTGGACGTGCCGAGCGATTGATCGGCGGCCTCGGGCTTCCGTATCGCATCATCGAGATTTGCACCGGTGACATGGGTCAAAGCCATCACCGCAGTTTCGACATCGAGGTGTACGCACCCGGTTGCGACACGTGGCTTGAAGTCAGCTCGGTCAGTTGGTTCTCCGATTACCAAGCGCGTCGTGCCGAAATCCGATTCAAGCGTGGAACCCAAAAGGGGACCGAGATCGCGCACACGTTGAATGGTTCCGCACTGGCCGTTCCCCGTGTGTGGGCCGCGATTCTCGAGAATTTCCGGCAGGCCGATGGCAGCGTTCGGATTCCCGAAGTCCTGCGACCCTACGTTCGCGGGGCCGAATTCATCAGCGCATCATGAGCCTGCGCGACCGACGCGTTCAGTACGAAACTGCGGGCCTCGACCGCAGCGACCTCGACGCATCACCAATCGCTCAGTGGCAGAAATGGTATGACGAGGCTGCAACCGCGGGCGTCGCCGAACCGAATGCGATGACGCTGTCGACCATCGCCGATGACGGTGCACCCGATGCACGCGTGGTGCTCGTGCGCGGTGTCGATCAACGCGGGTTGACATTCTTCACGAATTACGAAAGCAGCAAAGGACTTCAGCTGACCGACGATGGTGTCGCAGCAGCCACGTTTGCCTGGCTCGATCTTCATCGTCAAGTACGCGTACGTGGAACGGTCAGCCGTGTCAGTGCAGCCGAGAGCGACGACTACTTCGCATCGCGACCCCGCGACTCACAAATCGGAGCCTGGGCATCGCCACAGTCACGAGCAATCGCCGATCGCGACGAACTTCTGGCGCGCGTCGCCGAATTCACCGAGCGTTTCACGGGTCGTGAAGTGCCGCGACCCGAACACTGGGGCGGCTTTCGACTGGTTCCGGCTTCGTTCGAGTTCTGGCAGGGCAGACCCAACCGGCTCCACGACCGTTTTCGGTATTCGCGAAGTGGCGATCTCTGGACGATCGAGCGACTCGCCCCTTAGCCGGCCGCGTCAACCGGGAATGTCACCGCCGCACTGGCCAGAGCGTCGACGAGAGCCTGCGTGTGCGGGTTCAACCCCGGTCCTTCCCAATCCCAAAACAGCGGGCTCGTGCCGCGAATGCGCGGGGGTAGCTCGAGTTGGGCACCTCCGAGGCGGGGAAGATTGACGGGGTTCTTCGGGTGCAGCCCGCGTAGTTCGGTTGGAATTTGTTCGAGGTCGGTGCGCACGTCGTAAGCCGGGAGACGAGAGCGAATATGCGAGCCCACGTGATGCGCAAGCTCGCGGTTGGTTCCGCCGAGCAACAACGTTGCCCACATGCCGATGCGACCAAAACCGTGAACCGTCACAACGATGTCGACATGTTCGAGAAAATCAGCGAGCCGTTCGGAATGCTCGGGTGACACCTTGGTGGATGGGATGTGCCACTCCATCCCCACCGGCTGATGAACGCCGTAATACGACGCACCCGCCTGTTCGGCTGCCGCCATTGCGATCACGTCGGTCATTTCCTCGAGACCTCCTCCGTGATACGCCATGAAACCGAAGCGCCCGCGCAATTCAAGCACTTCCTCGACGCCTTCGTGGGCCAGCAGTTGGTCAAACATTGTGCGGCGTATCTTCCCGGCGTGGAGCGCGTCGTACGACGATGATTGCGGTCACGATGACGATTGCAAAGACAGCTGCGAGCCGCCACGCACCCTGACGCTGCAGAAACGTTGCGACATTGCTTTGCCAACGTTCGACCCGGCTGACAACGGAGCCGTAGTTTCGTTCGGAGATCGCCGAGTACCAATACCACGAGAGATAGATCCCCGTCAGCAGGACGAACGCGGCCGAGATGCGGTCGAGGTACCGCATGCCACTGCGCAGGACGCGCAAGAGTCCGCCTTTTGCGAACGCGAAAGACACGGTCAGCGCCGTGACAATCGCACCCATGCCAAGTCCATAAAGCGCAATGCTGAGAATTCCCGATGCGTACCCGTGAACGTTGATCGAACCGAGGATCACGGATGTGAGGAATCCGATCGTGCAACCAATCGATGCAATCGCGTAGGCAATACCGAAGATGAACATCGAGGTGAAGGTACGTTCCTTCCCGGCTGCAATGGAAGGAGTCGCAATTCGCGGCTTCCAACCACACAACATTGCGATTCCCATCACCACCAAGGCGATGCCGATGACCAGAGATGCGTATTTTGCATTTCGTTCGATTGCGTTGGTGAACAAGCGAGAAATTGTGCCGACGACGAGAAACAGTGCAATGAATCCTGAAGATGTTGCAGCTCCGACTCGTAGGGCACGTGAAAGAGATGTGCGTTGAGAGTCGTCGGGCCGTGACCCCTCGAGGCCGAGAAAGAACATGAGGTACGCGGGAAGCAGAACGAATCCACAGGGATTAACCGCGGCAAGAACGCCAAGTATGAAGCTGTAGGCAAAGTTTCCTTCGAGGCCGATCATGATTGGCCTGTGGTGCGGGTATCCGAAAGCGGGGTCAACATTGCATCGAGCTCCGCAGGCGTGATTTCGCCGGCGTGTTGTTCGAGAATCATGCCGTTTGCTGCAACGAGATACGTCATGGGAAACGTGCCGATACCGAGCGTGGCAAGCGATGCGCCGTTCGGGTCGCGGAGAACTTCGTAATCAACACCAAATTCATCGGCGAAACTGCGTGCTGCATCGGCCGAATCACGCGGGTTCACACCGATGATGTCGATGCCGTACTTCTTGTGAGCGGCAACGAGAGCCGGCATTTCCCTTTTGCATGGCTCGCAGGTGGAGAACCAGAAGTTGACGACCAACGGCCCCGTGATGGAGGGTCCACCGATCGACTTTTGCTGTCCACTGAGAGTTTCGAGTTGCAGGGTGGGGAAGACTTTCCCCGTGTTCGCTGCATTCGTGCCGATTGTTGGATCTTGGCTGGTTGAGCCGGGGGTGAGGGTCAGTACCGCATCAACGGAACCGGAATCCTCGCGCGCCCGGCTCAACAGCCATCCGCCCGCGATGCTGACGACCAGAACTGCCACTGCCGAGAGGAGGAAGCGGCGGCGACGTTCGGTCACGCATTTCAGGCTACCGACGCCACCAAGTGGCGGGGGATCGGTACTTCGTCGATGACCACCGGTCGGCGGGCATGCACGGTTGGCCGTCCGCGTGGTCGCTTGTTTGCGACCACGCGGCCGTTCTCGAGGAGCTCTCCGCCCCACACACCCCAGGGCTCTTCGCGCTGGAGTGCTTCGTTCAGGCAGGTGTCGCGAGTGGTGCATTTCGCACAGATCGCCTTCGCCCTGCAGATATCGACGTATTCCTCGGAAAAGAAGAGGTACGTCAGCGTGCCGTTGCCGTCGGCGCAACGCTTGGCCGACAGGAGAATCGGTTGTTCGAAGGGAATGAGGGTGTTGGGTGCAAGCATGATGCTGTCCTTGTCGTGAGGCACGCCGGAAAACAAAAAAGGCCGCCGGGTTCTGAACCCAGCGGCCTCGACTTCCGACGTTTTGTCTCTTACGTCGGGCTCCTGTCGGGGCGCTGGCTGGGTCGCTTATTGGTGAACATTGCTGCTGCGAATGCCGGCGTGGCGGCGTGCCAATAGGACGCCACTGCGGCAACGGCGGTAGCCGAAGCCGAGCGATGACCCGAAGGCTGGGCGCAGACGATGTTCAACATGCGGGACACAGGAAACCACTTTCCGCAGCCAACGTCAACCGATTTAACGCCTTCGCCGAAGAAATCCCTGAAATCCTTGCCCAGTAAGGTTCTGGTGTGGCAATTTCCCCGTCCAGCGACGTCGAATTTCCGTCGTTGCCCACGTCGGGAAGGGTGTACGAGGCCGAACGTCGTGTTCGATTGGGTGACGTCACGCCCCGGGGCCGACTGCGTCTCGATGCCTGTGTGAGGTATCTCCAAGACATTGCCCACGACGATGCGCGCGAGGCTGCCTACGCCGACAAAGACGGTTGGGTGGTGCGGCGAACGGCGTTGCGCGTTCATTCGTTTCCCGTTTTCCAAGAACGCCTTCATCTCCGAACGTGGTGTGGCGGTCTTGGTTCGCACTGGGCCGAACGTTGCACCGTCATCACGGGTGAACGCGGCAGTCGTATCGAGGCCGCCGCAGTTTGGGTACACGTCGATCTCAAGTCGATGATGCCGACGAAATTGACCAGTGACTTTCTTGCAGTTGCATCCGAGTCGGCCGCCGGTCGCAAGGTTGGCGCAAGGATCATGCTGAGGGAACGTCCCGACGCAACGGAGAGTCGTCATCCCTGGCCATTGCGTTTCTCCGACATGGACGCACTCGGTCACATGAACAACGCCGCCTATTGGGAAGCCGTGGAGGAATGGCTCGGTGCGCATCGCGAGGTGCGCGCGCCGTTCACCGCAGTGCTCGAACATCTCGCGCCGATCACCGCGGAACACGAGGTTTCCACGATCGCTCGTGAAGAAGATGGCATCGTGTCAATCTGGCACGAGAGCAGTGACGCCGTTGCGGCTGCAGCTCGGTTGCTTTGGCGCGTCAGTTGACGCGTACGTATTCGAGGAATCCGTCGCGCTCGCGACAGTCGAATTCACCGGCGAGACGCAAATGCTCGAGGTGTGCAAACGTTTCGCTGTCGGCCATTGGGCTCTGGGCGCGCGCCGAAAAGAGGTGTTTGGCAATGTCCATCACCGTTGCCGGTCGATCGAATTCCGCCCCAATTTCGCGCAGTTTTTCCAGGCGCTCGATGTGGTGGTCTTTGATGTGCCCAACGCGTTCCACCACATTCTCGAATGGGTTGCCGTGGGCGGGCAGTGCGAGCTTCATCTGAGATCCGAGGCTCGCGATCTTGTCGAGTGAACCGAAGAACTCTTTCAGCGGATCTGCAGCATTCGTCATGCCGGAGATGTGCGGAGTGATGGTGGGAAGAACATGGTCGCCGCTGATCAGGAGGCCCGACTCGGGATCGAGAAGACACAGATGGTCTTCGGTGTGGCCCGGGGTGTGGATCGCCATCCATTCGCGACGAGCCAGCATCACGCGGTCACCCTCGTCGATACGGCGACTGGGGTGGGGAACGCCGAACACACGGGGGAACTTCGCGTGCATCCGAAGTTGTGTTCTGCGCGACCAGGGAATGTCGTAGCCCGGACCACCCCACGGCGTTGAACCGTTGGGCCGAACAGGTGCCTTGACGAACGGCATGTCTTCGACGTCGACATCGGGTGGCTCGTGTGGATCCCACCACAGACGGAATCGACGGTGAGCGATGATCTCGGCACCGACCGCCTTGCGCAGTCGACCGGCTCCGCCGTAGTGGTCGGGGTGAGAGTGCGTCACCAACACGGAATGGACGCGCTTCAGCGGGATCCCAATCTCACGCAGGCGAGCCTTCAGGACCGTGAAGGATTCGCGCCCGGGCATTCCGGGATCAACAACAGTGACTCCGCGGTCATCTTCGAGGACGTACATGTTGACGTGTCCAAGACCGGGAAGATCGATCGGCAACTGGGTTCGCAACACACCCGGCGCAAGCTCGACGATTTCGTCGGTCGCGCGCTGTGCTTCCTGCCGCACGGGGCGTGGTGTATCGGAAGGAGACGTCACGTGGAAAATTTACTTGAACGCGTTGGCGCGGTAGTAGGCGAGCTCGCGGACGCTTTCGCGAATGTCGTCGAGGGCGCGATGGTTGCCCGACTTGCCGGGTTTTGCCGCATCGACAGTGGGATACCAGCGCTTCACGAGCTCCTTGACGCTCGAGACATCAACGCTGCGGTAGTGGAGGTAGTTCTCGATCTCGGGTAGGTAGGCGGCCAAGAACCTCCGGTCAGTACCGATGCTGTTGCCGCACAGCGGGACCGACTTCGGTGCACCGACGTGCGATTTGATGAAGGCAAGGGTCTCTCGCCCTGCTTCTTCGAGCGAAATCGTGGAACTGCGAATTTCATCAAGGAGTCCGGATTTGGTGTGCATCTCAACGACGATCGGCGCCATCTTCGCGAGCACATCGTCGGCTTGGTGAATGACGATGTCGGGACCCTCGGCAACGATATTGAGTTCGTCGTCGGTGATGAGCGTGGCGATTTCGACGATTCGATCGACGGCAGGGTCGAGCCCCGTCATTTCGAGGTCCATCCACACCAGCACGCTTTGCAATCTAGACGCTGCGGCATAGATTCATCGTGTGCTGGAAATCGCGATCAAACCGCTCGATCCTGGTCTGCCACTGCCGCAGTTTGCGCATGAGGGTGACGCCGGTATCGATCTGCACGCGCGTGAAGACGCAGTCGTCCCGCGCCATTGTGGACGTGTGCTCATTCCTACCGGCATTGCCGTTGCCATTCCCGAGGGTTACGCGGGATTCGTTCTTCCGCGCAGCGGCCTTGCCCTGAAGCACGGCGTGACGCTGGTGAATTCGCCGGGCCTCATCGATGCCGGATACCGCGGTGAACTCAAGGTCATCATGTTGAACACCGATCCCGAGAACGACTATTCGGTGCAACGGGGAGATCGCATCGCGCAACTGGTCATCCAGAAAGTCGAGAACGTCTCGTGGATTGTCGTTGATTCACTTGAAGGATTCGACAGGGGTGGCGGTTTCGGCCATTCGGGCCGCTAAAGCACCTCTCGGGCATTCGTCGCCATCGGGATGTACCAACCGCGTTCCATCCACTTGTGGGCGAGGATCTTGCCGTTGTCGTCGCCGACATCAAATGTTCCAACCATCGATGCAGGTGCTGCAACTGCCC
>JBEBAF010000270.1:0-2507 GCA_041159045.1 Actinomycetota bacterium | reverse complement strand
ATGCAATGTCACCAAACTTTGTGATTGGTGCCATTACAAGAAGAGCGGGGATTGCCCGGCCTTCAACAAGTAATCCTTAGAGCTAGGAATCTGGCTTGTTCTTGCCTTCGGGTGACACCCTTCGACTCAAATGAGGCGATCTCGCCGTTTTCAGCCCTATTCAGTAAATTCGAGCCGTGGTGACGCGGATTCGCTTTGTTCGTGCGCTGTCTGAAGTTGTCCAGCCCGTCGCCGAATGGTTGAACGACGGTGCCCGCCGTCCGGTGTTTGAACCAGACCATCTTCTTCTGCCCACCAACGGGGCGAAGGCGTGGCTCATGCCGGAACTTGCTCGGCGAGTGGGGGCACGCGAAGGCCGGGCTGACGGAGTCATTGCCAATGTTCAGGTTGGCTACCTCGGGTCGCTGAACAAGTTCATCGTTCCGCAGCGTTATCGCAACGAAGATCCGTGGTCGATCGAATCGATGACCGGCGTGATTCTCGGTCTCATCGCCGACAACTCGGCGTACGCCTCGATCACCAAGCGGTATGGCGGTGCTCTTCAGGCATCGGCCCGACTTGCCGATCGTTTCGACCGGTATCACGTGCGTCGGCCGATCATGATTCGCGCATGGGAACAGGGGTCGCCCGTCATGTCGCCCACCACGGCCGATTCATTCAACGACGGTGAATGGCGGGCCGACGATCTCGGCGAACAGCGTTGGCAGTTTGAACTATGGACCGAAATGCGCAAAGTCATCGGGGTTGCGCCGTGGCCGGTGCAGATTGCTGCTGCGATTCAACAACTGCGTCGTGGCGAAAACCTTGTCGGCGTACCCAGTCGATTGATGGTTGCGGGCATGCAGTCACTGTCTCTCGGCGCGATCGAACTTCTTGAAGCATTCGGTCATGTCAGCGATGTGCAGGTGCTGCTCGTTCATCCCTCGCCAACGCTGGCCGAACAGGCGCAGATCAATGCGGAATCGTCAGGCGTTCGTCGCGGCGCACTTCAGTTGCGACCGACCGACGAACTGATTCCCGACAACACGCACCCGATGGTCTTCTCGTGGTTGCGTGGGGCACGCGAACTCCAGGAAATGCTGGTGTCGCAGGGCATCGGAATTCAACCCCATCAAGACGAAGTTGGTCAACCGGCTATTTCGCTTCTCGGGCGAATTCAGGACGCCGTAAGGAACGGCGGAGCCACTCAGAAAGTCGAGCGTTCGGTCGACGATGTGTCGGTGCAGATCCACCGTTGTTACAGCCTCACCCGCCAGGTCGAGGCCTTGCACGATGCCTTGCTGCACGCATTCCAGCAACTCGACGATCTGCATCCTCATGAAGTTGTCATCCTTTCGCCGCGCCTCGCCGAGGCTGCTCCGATTCTCGAAGCGGTGTTCGATCGCAACCGTGCCGTTGAAACAGCGAATGGAAAGCGGGAAATCCGCATTCCGCTTGCGGTGGCGGAAAGGCAATTGCGTTACGTCAACCCCGGTGCCGAGTTTCTCGGCGATCTGCTCGCCCTCCTCACCAGTCGCTTCGATATCACGTCATTCCTCAAGGTCGCTCAGTCGCCCCTGGTGACCGAACACCTCGGAATCTCTGCCGACGATGAATCCGTATGGCAACGACAGATCGAACGCACTCGGGTGCGTTGGGGTCTCTCGGTCGGGCAACGCACCGCCGCGGGACTTTCGGCAAAGGTCGAAAGTGCGCACACGTGGCGTTCGGCAGTCGAGCGCGCGCTTCTCGGAGCCGCGCTGCCGGATGCGACTCCCGCGGTCGAGCTTGGCAACGTGGTTCCGCTGTCGGATATCGGTGTCGACGATCTCGATTCGCTTGCCCGTCTCGTGCAGATCTTCGATGCTGTCGAGGCACTCGAATCCCTTGCCCGAGGCGAAGTCAAGCGGTCGACAGGCGAGTGGTGCCGCGCGCTTGAAGTCACTGTGCTGTCGCTGTGCGGCGATGGCGACAAAACGTCGGGTGCTCTCGAACTGATAGCGGCTCTCGCCGGTAGCGAGCAACTCAGTCGACCGAATGGTGAAGCGACGATTGTGGGTGCGCCGGTGACGTTCTCCGACATCGCAGCGCATCTCACGGCGCAGGTCTCGGGTGTTCCGGGCCACCAGCCACTACGCACCGGTGCGGTAACCGCAACGTCCCTCATGCCGCTTCGTGGAGTTCCGTACCGCGTTGTCTGTCTTCTCGGGGTCGACGACGGAGTCTTCGGCGGCGGCGAATCCGAAACCGACGATCTCATTGGTCATCAGGTGTTCATCGGTGACGATGATCCGCGTATCGATTCCCGCCGACAACTTCTCGACGCGGTGCTTGCGGCCGGCGAACGTGTGGTCATCACCTGCGACGGGCGCAATATCCGTAACAACGCCGGAATCCCATTGACCACGGCACTTGCCGAGTTCGTTGATTTCGCACGTTCACTTGGGGTCACCGAGCGCGATGACAACCAAGGCTCTGAGATCGAGTATCTCCACCCACGTCACGCCACAAGTTCTCGGAACTTCACA
>JBEBAF010000269.1:0-5218 GCA_041159045.1 Actinomycetota bacterium | reverse complement strand
GGGGTTGTCTTCGGTGTCGGATTCACCTTCGGGTGTCGGGTTGGTTTCGGCCGGTGCGATCATCGCCGCGGAGAGCGCATCGATTTCCGAACGACTGAAGGTTGCCGATGGGGCCGACGGGAACATTCGCCCGTAGCCCGAACCCGGCGTCGGACACCGACTCGTCGTTGTTCCCGGTGGTGTTGTGGAGGCGAGTGCCGGGGTTGCCATCCCGATTGACAGCAACGCGGCAATGGTGATTCTCTTCTTCATGATTCTCCTTTGTGTGGCGGTTGGGACGACCGTCACATTCGGAGTCAAGAATTCGTTCGCAAACGAGTAAGAAATGGTGAAGAGATCGGAATGATCAACGGACAATTTGCTTGGTCGTCACCAGCGAATGTCGGTCACGGAAACGGACCCGAACTTCGCCTCGAGGGCGTCGCCGGCGTCGAGGAGGATGTCTTCGCGCCACGTGCGTGCAAACATCTGAATTCCGATGGGTTGGCCGTTGTTGAGCCCCATCGGGAAAGCCAAAGCAGGCATGGCAATTGCGGAGAGATTGAAGCCCCACCGCCCCGTGTGAACGAGTTCCGCCATCGCACCTTCATGATCGACATCGAAGCCTCGCGGAATCGTGGTGCGGGCCATCAATGGAGTCACGACGACCGGATATGACGCGAGGAAGTTGGTCCATTCACGGACCAACAAATCACGTTCGATCATTGCGTTCATGAAGGTTTCGGCTGTGGGAGGAGGAAAGTTGCCCGCCCAGTCTTCGATGGATGCGCGCAGACCTTCGTCGCCGATCGAATTCAGCATTGGACGTAGGCCGAGCAGAATGTCGATCGAGCCAAGGCGCTGCCACAACGTGAAGAACGTTTCGAGATTCGGCGGGGTCACTTCGTCGACGATGTAGCCGGCGTCTTCGAGTGCGATGCCCGCCCGACGAACGGCGTCGATTGTCTCGGGAGACAACGAATGGCCATCGTTCGTCACGATGGCGGCGCGCTTGTTGTTCGGCTGATCGGGGAAGGAATGTGGCGCGGGGATCCAATTCGGATCGCTCCAATTTTCGGTGCACATGGCGCGATAGCCCAGTCGGATATCGCTCATGGTGCGGGCGATCACCCCGTTCGTCGACATTTCCGAGGCGGTCCATGCGCGGCCGATCGCCGGATTGGTGCCACCCGTCGGCATGCGGTGCACCGTAGGCCTGAGGCCGATGACACCGTTCATGTACGCAGGCCAACGGACCGAGCCTGCGACGTCGTTGCCCTGGGCAATTTGGCACATGCCGGTTGCAACGGCAACACCCGCGCCGCCACTCGACCCACCGCACGAGATTTCTCGGTCATATGGATTCAATGTCTCGCCGTGCAGGTCGTTCGCGGTGTGGAATCGCATTGCAAAGGCGGGTGAGTTTGTTCGACCGACCATGGCCGCGTCGGCATCGAGCAGACCGGCTATGCAGCGGTTCGTTTCGATAGAGGGATTGTTGGCAAGTGCGCGAATGCCGTTGTCATTCGGATACGGGACATGGTCGGTGTTGATCTTCGTCGTGATCGCCACGCCCGCGAGGGGACCCCGCAAGGATGAGCCATCGATTCGATGCGCCGTTGTGCGGGCGTCGTCGTCGGTGCGACGCACGATCGCATTCAGGCGCGGGTTCACTTCGTCGATGCGTCGAAGGTGAGACTCGACGGCCTCAGTGGCCGAAATGGATCGATCGGCAACCATTTTTGCTGTCGTCGTTGCGTCAAATGTCCAGATATTCATCGTGATCGACTCGCTGCCCCCCGCTTCACGATATTCGTCTTGGTGTGCAAGTAAGTGAAGAACTCTTTTCATTTTCGGTTTGATGGACCACGTCTTCCCATCACTGATGCTCGTCGCCGTACGCTCGCGGGGTGAGCGACATCCCCCGTCCGACCACGTGCCCGGAACCGGTCCGCCGCGCAGTCATGCGCCAAGACTGGCTTGATCTCACCTACATCCACTGGAGATTCAGCCCCGCCGACGTTCAGCGGTTGCTTCCCTCGGGTCTGACCGTCGACACCTTCGACGGCTCGGCTTGGGTCGGTTTGATCCCGTTCTCGATGCGTCGTATCGGCCTTCCCGTCGGTCCGGCGATTCCGTATTTCGGTTCGTTCGCCGAAGTGAACGTGCGCACGTACGTGCATGTCAACGGAAAGCCCGGAGTGTGGTTCTTCTCGCTCGACGTCGATCGTCTTGCACCCGCGGTTGTTGCTCGGGTGACGTACCGCCTCCCGTACTGCTGGGGTAAGACATCCCACGTGCGGCTTGCCGATCGCACGGAAACCGTGATCCGCCGCACATGGCCCGACACCGTGGACGACTCGACGATCATCGTTCAAGCGGGTGGTCATCGGAAAGCGAATGACCTGGACAATTTCTTGAGTGCCCGCTGGGGCTTGTACTCATCTTCGCGAAAGGGCCTTCGTTACGCGGCAGTGGATCATGAGCCGTGGCCCTTGCGCGATGCAACCCTCGTTCGACTCGACGATTCATTGCTTGAGGCGGCCGGTCTTCCCAAACCGGTAGGCGAACCACACGTCATGTTCTCTGACGGTGTGCACGTGCGAATCGGCATGCCGCATCGCGTTTGAGCCCAAAAGTGACAAGAAATCCGGGCGTGCGGCGACACGTAGAGTGACGTCATGCTTCATCCGTTCGATGATTTCCCCGTACACCAAAGCTCGGCGCCGCTACTGCATATCACCAGCGATGCACCTGGTGTGTACGACCGCTACTTCTACAACGGCCACGATGCCAAGGGTGAACTGTTCTTCGCCGTTGCCTTTGGGGTGTATCCAAACAAGCAGGTGATGGACGCAACGTTCTGTGTATCGATCGGTGGGGTGCAACACAGCGTGCGGGCCAGCCGGCATGCCGACCGCGACCGCACGAATCTTGAAGTCGGCGCAATAAGTATCGATGTCGTGCGGCCGATGCTCGAGCATCGCATCGTCGTCGACAACCGATTCGGTCTTTCGGCCGACATCACGTGGCGTGCGACCTCGGCACTCTTGGAAGAGCCGACCTTCAAGCATCTCGAAAACGGGCGTCCTCTGATGGACTACACGCGGATGACCCAGTTCGGTGAATGGAGTGGCTGGATCGAACTCGATGGCAATCGCATCAACCTCGGCGATGCCGGGCCAATCACGGGCTGTCGTGATCGTTCGTGGGGTGTGCGCAATTCGTCGAAGCAGTTCGTCGGGCCGAAGAAACCTCCCCAGTTCTGCTGGTTCTGGGCACCCACAACGTTCGATGACTCGTACGCACACGCCGCCGTGAACGACTACGCGACCGGGCGCTCGTGGCATCGCAGCGGAGCCGTCACGGCACGCGTTGCGCACGGCTCGACTTCGATCGATTCGGTGCTCAACGAATCAGCGGTTGATCGGTGCACCGCGGTGAAAATCGAACCGATGTGGCAGCAAGGTACGCGCTGGGTCGAGTCGGCAACCATCACGCTCGAGCGTTGGCGTGCCGAGCCCCTTGTTCTCACATATACGCCACTCAGTCGGTTTTTCATGCAGGGCATCGGTTACACCCACGCAACATGGGGGCACGGAGAATGGCACGGTGAGTTCGAAGAAACCCGCGATCAGTTCCTACAGGCCGACGCGAACCCCGCCGACCCCACCATGATTCACCTTCAAAACCTCTGCCGCGTCGAAGGCAACGGAAGAGTTGGTGTGGGAGTACTCGAACATCTCGTGATCGGCCCGCACGAACCTAGCGGCTTCACCTCGATTCTCGACGGCGCAAAGTAGCTGCGGTGCCTCTCAGCGCGCCGGGTTCATTGCGAACTGAGGCTGGCGCGGAATTCACCCCGCCGGATCAATTCCTTGACTTCGGCTGAAGGTTCATCGAGTCGCTCGAGCGTGACGCCGTGAATTTTCGCCGTGCACGTGAAGTCGTGTGGATAGTGACCAACCGGCGAGCCCGTGTCGACACCCACGTCGAATGTTTCCCCGCTCATCGAGAAGACAAGAGGAACTGTTGCATCGAGCCGAGCCGAGTCGGCCACTTTGTCGTCCACGCTCAGAGCGAGAACGCCACCGGCACCGAACCCACCGTCGTAGGCAAAATCCACGACCACAATGTGACGACCGGGCGCGAGACCTTCGTGCGCATTGATGACGGTGTGCGTGTGTCCGAAGAGGTTGTAATGGAATCTCGGTACGCCCTCTTCGGAGAGATACAGCGACCAGCCGGCCATGTTGCCGCCCTGACAGACGATGACGCCACGAGCCGGGGTATCGGTGACTTCGATGTCGGCCGTGATGCGGTAGGAACAATTCTTCAGGTTGATGACCGAACTCTCGGGCATGCGAACGTGCGCGGTGGTGTAGCTCATCTTTGTGACGTTGCCGAGCGAGCTTGGTACCGAAAACTCACCATTGCGCGGTGAACCGGGATCTCGCAGTGGGTACACGCCGTAGTCGATCGCATGTTGATGAAACAGTTCCCTCAACTCGGCGAGTTTCTCGGGAAACGCCTCTGCAAGATCGACCGCTTGCGAAAAGTCCTCGGCGACGTTGTACAACTCCCACTTTTCCTGCGGCCCGTCGAATTCAAATCCCTGAAGACGAATCCACGGAAGTCGACCGTGGAAACACGATGCCATCCACCCGCCGGAGTAGATCGCGCGATTTCCGAGGATTTCGAAGTATTGGGATTCGTGCGTTGTCGGCGAGTCTTCGTCGCCGAAGGAATATGCCATCGACGTGCCATGAAATGGCATCTGTTCGATTCCGTTGACGTGCGTCGGAGGCGTGATTCCCGCAACGTCGTAGATCGTCGGCGCGATGTCGGTGACGTGATGAAACTGAGTGCGCAACCCGCCGCGATCGGTAATCGAACCTGGCCACGAAATGGCAACCGCATTGCGTGTGCCACCGAAGTGGGACGCCACTTGCTTCATCCATTGGAACGGCGAATCGAGCGCCCACGCCCATCCGACGTTGAAGTGGTTTTCGCAGCGAGCTGTTCCGAAATCGTCGATGTGCTCCAGCAGCCATGCCGGATCTTCGTGTACGCCATTTTGGAAGGAAGGCGCGCTCCAGGCTCCGTGAACGGTTCCTTCGGCGGATGCTCCGTTGTCGCCGGTGATGTAGATCACCAAGGTGTTGTCGGCGATGTTCAAGTCGTCCAGAGACTGAATGACGCGATGAATCTGAGCGTCGGTGTGGGCAAGGAAGCCGGC
>JBEBAF010000268.1:0-4424 GCA_041159045.1 Actinomycetota bacterium | reverse complement strand
GTCTCGAGCGCGCTCCGCGAATTCGACGATCCAACCGACGACGACAACATCTGACACGGAGACGGACCGATGGACGAGTCAGCGCGCCGCAACCTCGAAGAAGAGCGAAATTTTCTGCTCGCTTCGCTTCGTGATCTCGAGCGCGAACGTGAGGCAGGCGATGTCGACACCGACGACTACGTCGAGTTGAAGAGCAGCTACACCGCGCGTGCCGCAGAGATCATCAGAACACTCGAAGGGGCCGACGAACCCGAATTCCCGAATGACAACGATCGCCTGGCTGGCGGCTGGCGTCGCCGTCTGATCGGCGCGCTGGTCATTCTCGTCGTTGCCGTTGGGTTGGGTGTCTTCGTGGCGCGCCAGAGCGGGCAGCGTTTGCCCGGTCAAACCGCATCGGGTGGTGGAGCCGATGGTACGGCGCAGAGGCTCGCTCAGGCTCGGCAACTGAATTTCAACGATCCGATCGCGGCGATCAATCTGTACAGCGACGTATTGAAGGTCGACCCCGACAACGTCGAGGCGCTGACGTATCGCTCGTGGTTGCTCGCGTTGACGGCACGTGATGCCGAACAAGCGGTGCGCGACACGGCCGTCCAGACGGCCATCATCGGCCTGGGTCGCGCGACTCTCATCGACGACACCTACCCCGACGCGCACTGTTTTCTCGGAATCGTGAGCTTCCGGTTCGCCAACGACATTCCGACCGCGAAAGAAGAGCTGGACAAGTGTCAGGCCGCGAACCCGCCGGCACAAGTCAAGGCATTTGTTGACTCTGTGGTTGCCGAGGTGAATGCCGCTGGGTGAGACTTCCTCCATGGGATTCTTCGAGCGCAATCGACAGGAAGTTGCGGCGGCCGGTTACGACCCGGCGCGGCTACCACCGGGGCAGTACCTCACCGACAAGTTCCCCGTGTTGCATGTCGGCGATGTTCCCGAATACGCCCCCGGCGAATGGAACATGCGCATCTTCGGCTGCGTCGACAACGAATTCTCGCTGACATTCGACGAACTCACCGCGCTGCCCAGCGTTGAACTCACGACCGACATTCATTGCGTCACGAAGTGGTCGAAGTTCGACACCACTTGGCGCGGAGTTCGTGTTCGCGACTTGTTCGATCGTGCGGGGTTGCAGCCCGACGCAACGCACTTCGTCGGACACGCCGAATTCGGTTACACCGCAAATCTTCCGCTGGCCGACGTGCTGCGTGATGAATCACTGGTGGTGTGGGAATACGAAAGTGAATCGATCGAACCGATTCACGGTGGACCCGTACGTCTTCTGGTGCCGCACCTGTATTTCTGGAAGTCGCCGAAGTGGCTGCGTGGCATCGAGGCCCGTGTGGGCGACGTTCCCGGCTTCTGGGAACGCAACGGTTACAACATGTACGGAGATCCGTTCCGCGAGCAGCGTTTCTGGGGCGATTGAGCCGTACTCAGACCGTGGTGGCGCAGAAAGTGTCGCCCTGGGGAAGCGACGCCTGAAGTTCAGGTGTGGTGTCGCCGTAGAGCGCACCGAGCATGCCCTTCACCATTCCGCGGTCGACGGCGCAAATGACGGGGTGCTCGATGGCAACGTCGCCGAACGGGCAGTGATTGTTCACGATGCGCAGTTGGTTGTTGCGCTGGTCGGCATGTGCGGCGAAGCCGTGCGCGGTGAGTGCATCGGCCACTGCTTGCATCGCGGTGCGCAGCGAGCGTTGACCGCTTGCGATGTCGTCGCCGACGAGACCCGTGGCAAGCGCCCGTCCGTACTGCGCGCCAACTTCTTCAGCCATCAATTCGGCCTTGTCGCGTGGAAGAAGTTCGAGCGCTTTGCCGAGCAGGCTGAGTACGAGGTCGTCGCTGCGCACCTGTGATTCGAGTGGTGAAGGCCCGACCGAGCGGTAGTGCTTCGAGGGTCGACCGGCGCCGCCGCCGTGTGGCTTTTCGACCGCGGCCTCGACGTAACCACCCGCTGCCAACTTGTCGAGGTGATGTCGGGCAACGTTCGGATGCAGATCGAATTGGTCGGCCACTTGTGACGCCGTGACACCCGTCGCCGGTGCGCCGTTTGGCTGGGGATCGATCGAGTTCTCGCGGACGAACAGGTAAACCGCACGTCGCGTGGGATCGCCGAACGCCGAAGTGATGGCGCTGACGGTTGCGGTGAACGAACCCGGTGACATTCGACCGTTCGCGGATTGGTCGACCGGTGAATCTTCGAGTCGAGTGACGCGCCCGTCGGCCATGGCGTTATTCTACCTACCGCGATAGTGCAAATTCGCCGAACAACCCGTCGCCGGCGAACCCCAGACCCCCGAAAGGCACGCGCATGGCAATCTCGACCGACGCCGTCATTGATCTTCTCCGGCCCGTTCATGACCCCGAACTGCATCGTTCGATCGTCGACCTCGGCATGGTGCGCGACGTCGTCGTGTCATCCGGCGGCCAGGTGTCGTTGACAGTCGTTCTCACCGTCGCGGGTTGCCCCTTGCGCAACGAGATTCAGTCACGCGTCGACTCGGCCCTCACCGCACACCCCGAAGTGAGTTCGGTCGCGTTGAACTTCGGCGTGATGAACGACGCCGAGCGCGAGAACGTCCGTCGCATCGTGCACGGCGATGCTGCATCCACCGCGGGTTCGGGTCAGGCACACGGCCATGCCGAAGGCCGCGCCGTGCCCTTCTCTCAGCCCGGATCAAAGACGCGTCCATTGCTCATTTCGTCCGGAAAGGGTGGCGTTGGGAAGAGCAGTGTCACGACCAACCTTGCCGTGGCGCTGGCAGCGCGCGGGCACTCGGTTGGCATCGTCGACGCCGACATCTACGGCTTCTCGATTCCCCGCATGTTGGGCGCAGATCGTGATCCGGTTGTGATCGACCAAATGCTCTTGCCGCCCGAAGCGTGGGGAGTGCGTTGCATCTCGATCGGGTACTTCGTTCCCGATGGACAGGCCGTCATCTGGCGTGGTCCGATGCTGCACAAGGCGCTCGAGCAGTTCCTCACCGATGTGTTCTGGGATGAACCCGATTTCCTTCTCATCGACATGCCGCCCGGAACGGGTGACATCGCACTCAGCCTCAGCCAGTATCTGCCGCGCGCCGAGGTGTTCGTTGTGACGACACCACAACAAGCTGCACAGAAAGTGGCCCGCTTGTCCGCCGCGATGGCGGCGAAGGTCAACCTGCCGGTTCGTGGCGTCATCGAGAACATGTCGTGGTTCACGGGCGACGACGGAAAGCGTTACGAAATTTTCGGTTCGGGCGGCGGCGAAGAATTGGCAACCGAACTTGGAGTGCCGTTGCTCGCTCAAATTCCGTTGGTACCCACCTTGCGCGAAGGCGGCGACGATGGCCGCCCCATTGCGGCTGTTTCGCCCGACAGCGAAGCGGGCCGCGCCTTTCACATGTTGGCCGAGCAAATCGCCACGACTCTTCGCCCGAAGAAGATCTTCAACTCGGAACTGAAGATCTCCTGACGCGGGTTATAGGGTGATCGCATGGAAATTCGCATCGGACTCAGTCAGGTTGGCCGCGAGGTTGTCGTCGAAGTGGCAGACGACGACGCGACGCGTCAGCAACTGAAAGCTGCAGTGAGCGCCGCCATGTCGGGCGCCTCCGACACGCTGTGGCTCACCGACAAGAAGGGCCGTGAAGTTGCGCTTCCCGGCGCGAAGATCGCGTTCGTCGAATTCGGATCGCCCGAGAGCGCCCGCAAAATCGGTTTCGGAGACTAGAACTGCACAAGATCTCCGACCGGCGCCTGATCTTCGTCACGGGCAAGGGCGGAGTCGGCAAGTCCGCGGTATCGGCTGGAATCGCGCTCGGCGCTGCACGTCGTGGCAAGAAAACGTTGCTCGTTTCGATGGACGGCAAGCAGCCCGTATGTCCGCAAGTCGAGAATCTCCAGACGCGGGTTCATTCCACCGAAGAGGCGCTTCGCGAGTACATCCGCCTCTATGTGAAAGTGCCGCTTGTTGCACGACTCGGAGTGCTTGCGCAAACTCTCGACTTCGTTGCCGACGCGGCCCCCGGAGTCAAGGAGATTCTCGCGATCGGGCAACTTTGTCACGAAGTGCGGGCGAACAACTTCGACGTGGTCGTTGTGGATGCCGAGAGTTCGGGCCACATCGTCGGTCAACTCACGACACCGGCCACCATTCGTTCGCTCGCGCAGTTCGGGATGATCCGTGAACAGACGACGTGGATGATCGAGATGCTCGAAGACCCCCAGAGAACGTCTGCGATCGTCGTCACGACTCCTGAGGAAAGTCCCGTTGACGAAACGATCGATCTCGTCGCAGCTCTCACCGAACGTGCCCACGTAGCGGTTGCCGCGGTCGTCGTGAATTCAATGCCACTTTCGGTGCCGCAAACCGAGGCGAATCCGATTCCCCTCGTGACGGCGGTCGTCGAGCGTCGACATACGCGCGCATTCGAACAGGT
>JBEBAF010000267.1:0-10445 GCA_041159045.1 Actinomycetota bacterium | reverse complement strand
GTCAGGCCTTCGCGATAGAGCTTTTGGAGTTTGGCCTTCTTTGTCGGGTCGGTGAGGAGCAAGAAGCGCCATTTCTGCTGGTTTCCACCCGATGGTGCTCGTATGGCTGCGTCGAGCATGCGCTTGACGGCATCTTCGGGAATTGGGTCGGGTTTGACGCGACGCATCGCGCGTGTGGTGTAGAGGGCGCGGTAGAGATCCATCGTCATCCTTTCGAGAGGGTTCCCGCGCCGATCGCGCGAGCCAATTCAAAGATAGCCATGCTTCCCGTGTGCCAGCGAACGGTGAGACTGCAGGTGCTGATGCGCCACGTTCCTTCATCGCAAATCAAAGTGTTCGTGTAGTGCCCACCCAGTTCGCAGAAGTTCACCGCGCCGGAATGTCCCATGTTCGTCATTGATGATTGACTGAACCAATGCTGCGCGCGAAGTTCAGTGATGCACTCTGCGGTGTTTTCCTTGATGAGCGTGACGATGTGATTGGTCATCTGGTGCTGCGTCGCGTCGAACGAACCATTGGTCCGTCGAACGTTGTCAACCCAAGCTTCGCGTGCGAGAACGGATGACGGCCGACCGCTGAATGACGAGAAATCGAATGTGCACGGATCGGTGAAACACGTGGCGTAGAGCTCCCAATCCCTGCGATCGATTCCGGCCGCGTAGTTGTGGCTGACTTCGATGATCGAGCGGAGTGTCTGAGGATCAAGCATCCTGAACGGCCTTTCGAGTCGAGTGATTGGTTGTGCTCAGCCAGTTGATTGCGTTGGCGATCAGATGTCGGTAGACGGGGTTGTTGAATGCCTCGGGCCCGTCACCTGGTTGCAGGTAAACGATCGTCGAGTTGTCGACGCGATGCGTCCAAGCGACCGCCGGTGACGCATCGGGATGTGTCCACGAGGCATTCTCTTCGCGACGGACGGCCGCAAGGGCAGAAGAGTGAAACTTGTCGTCACGAGGAGCATCGGTGGTGATGAGAACCGTCACCTCGTCTTCGAATATCGGACATTGATACGTCTCGTCTTGCAGTTCGAACCGGGAGGGCAAACCCGCGCAAACAGGATGGTCGGGTGCCACCACGGAAAAGACCTGCTTGACCGGCATTGCATATCCACTGTCGGGGAAATCCTCGCCCCGTAGTTCGGCTGGCGCGTAATGGAATCGGCCCTTCACGATTTCGGCGAAGAAGGGCCAGGTCGGCCATGAAGCGATCGAATGATGCATCGAGAGAATCGGCATCCCTCGAGCGAGCAACCTGGTCCATGAAGAAATCACGGCATCGCTGGGGGCAACGAACTCGGGGGACTGGCCCCGAACGAACTTGATGCCCGGCATGTCGTACATGACCAAGACATCGAACTCGGAGACCAGCCGAGCGACGCCTTCGGAGGTGAAGATGTCTGCGGCTTCGGGCCATTCGACGAGCTGGCAGTCGATGTCGGCGAGTGCCCCCATCATCGCTTCGAGAGAAGGGCGGTCGAATGGGTGTCCGCCAGCGAGCCAGGCGACGCGTATCGGTGCTTTCTTCACCGATGCAGAGTACCCGAGTGACTGATCTAGATTCCGACCGTATGACTTTCGGGATTCCGTCAAAGAAGCGTCTGAACGAGGCCATCTTCGGAGTCATCGAACGAGCAAGTCAGTGGATAGCTCTTCATGGAGCGATCGGTCCGGACACGTCACGTGGTCGACGTTTTGCGGCATTCGGCCACGGCAGCATCATCTGTCATCCGCACACCACACTCTTCAACGAGCAATACATCGAGATCGGTCGCGACACGATGATCGGCCCCCACGTGGCCCTGTCCGCCGGGATGGTTCCCGGGCAGGAGTGTCTCACCATGCCGGTCGTGCGAATCGGCGACCGTTGTCTGATCGGACGCGGCAGCGGAATCGTCGGACACCTTGCAATCGAGATCGGGAACGACGTCTGGACGGGTCACCACGTTTACATCACCGATCAGAACCACGGATACCACGACGTGTCTCGCCCGATCTCATTGCAAATGCAACCGGAAAAGCCGGTGACGATCGGCGACGGAAGTTGGCTGGGTCACGGCACGGTGGTTCTGCCGGGGGCGAAGATCGGCAAACACGTGGTCGTTGGCGCCAACTCGGTTGTGACGGGCGAACTTCCCGATTACTCAGTCGCTGTCGGTGCTCCGGCACGTGTCATTCGAACGTATGAACCGGGAAGCGGTTGGATGCGTCATGAAGGCTGACCGTTCAAACGGATAGGTCAACCGGAGCACCGCACGATCGCATGCGATTGTCGGCAGCGAATGTGGAGAGTTTTTCGGAGATCGGAATTCCCTCGACTTGGGTTTCAGCGAAGGGTCGATTCACGCCCTTGCGAAGATCGTCTGCATAGGTGCGCCGGTCGCTGATGTACGTGCGGTAGTCGGCGATCCACAATGGAACCAGTGCTTTGCCCTTTGCATCGGCGACAGGCTGGATTGCAATGGCATCGATCGCTTGTTCGATCGTGTCGGTCGCCTTGTCGACGATTTCAGCTCGTTGAGCCAGAGCGTCGGGACCTGCGGAGTCGACGCGACGCAGGTCTGCAAGCTTGATTCGCTCGGATTCCGCCTTTGCACATTGTGCTTCAGCAAAGGCCTGCCACGACTTGTCTCCGATCTTGTTGACCGATTCCTTGCTTGCGAAGAAAAGGGCGTACACCCACATCGCTGCGATGCCGATGCACACAAGAATCAGCAGTGGCTTGCCCGCTCGTTTCATGATTTGACCGGCCGAAACGAGACCGCCAGATGCAAGATCGGGGCAATGGTGGCGAGGACCAGGGTTGTCACGAAGCCCATGTTGCCCGTGTATTCCCATCCGAACGCATGGTCAAGCGAGGCTTGACCTCCGCCCAGTGCTCCGAGGGCGACAGAACCGAGGAAGAGAGTCGCGCAATATTCCCAGCCCTGTCCTTCGTTGAAGATGAAGAACCCGTTTTTTCTGTGCGCAACGACGATGGCGACGAACATCGTCGAGGCCACCGCACCGGCAGCCGTCGGAACCAACAGACCGATGACGAGCAACAACCCGCCGATCATCTCGGTGAACGCGGCCGCTGCTGCCTGAGCCTTGGGCCAGCGCATGCCGATCGAGCCGAACCAACCTGCGGTCCCTGCACGCGATTGTGGGCTGCGCCATTTGTTGGCCCCGTGCAAAAAGATTCCTCCACCAATGACGATGCGAAGGAGGAGCGATGCGATGTCGCTGCTGTTCATGCCGACACGCTAGACCCACTGGCAATCACACGAGCATCTCTGCCGCATGGCGCGAGGCCGATAAGGTCTTTCGCGTGCGGATCGGCCGTTGCTTTTCGTTCGGTATCGCGACGTTGTTGCTGACGTTGGCCGGGTGCAGTGCGGGCGCCGTTCAACGTGACGCCGTGTGCGATCGCTCGAATGCGATCGACATAGCAGTCGGTCGTACGGGCGAATTGGCCAAAGGGGTGAAGAGCATGAACCCTGCCGCGCTGAGGAACCAGTTGGACGAGGATCTCAACAACCTCGTCGCTGCCTTGGACGTGGCGCCGAAACGCATCTCCGGGGATCTGGCCACGGTGTCGGATCGATTGCGCGACTTGTATGGCGCCCTCGAACTTTTGGATTGGGATCCGGTGCGTTTCGTATCCGACCAAACTCTTGCACGGGCCGTGGCAAACCTCGGTTCGGTCAATACGACCAGGCATCTCGCACGCATCACCGACTACCTACTCACCTCTTGTCAAGACGAAGCGAGCGCTGCACTGCCACCACCGGATTCCGTGGTGCAGTTACCGCCCACGTCAACGTCAATCGCCACCAACAACGAAGGGCCAATTCCCGCGGACCAGGATTTCTTGACGGCACACGTGGCCATGGGGTCGGCCATAGCCGAATCACTTGGCTTGAAGGTCACCGTCGACGAAGCGGAGTGTTTGGGTAGAGAAGCCGACTTGGTGTCCCTTTCTGCGGATCAAGCGGCTGACGGAAATTACGACGATCTGTTTCGGCCGATCTTCGCGAAGTGCGGTGTCAACGTGACGGATCAACCAGCACCTTGACGGCGCTCGACGGATCATCGGCGAGTTCGGCTATCGCCGCCGGGAGTTCGCTGAGGCCGACCGTCTTGTCGTGAAGCGGCTCGACGATGATTTTTTTGTCGGCCATCAAATCCATGGTTTCGATGAAGTCGTGGTGGTTGTAGGCGAGTGACGCCACGAATGTGACTTCCTTGATGAGCCATGTGTGCGGCGAGATCGTCGCTGCTCCGGAGGCCAGACCTACGAGGTTCACGCGTCCACCCCTGCGCACCAAGTCAACGGCCACCTGGATGGTCGGCGGTACTCCGGCGCATTCGAAAACCAGATCAGCGCCCTTCGCGCCGAATCGGTCGCGTGCCTCGTCGGGTGAGAGCGCTTCATCGGCACCCACGGCCAGAGCCTTGTCGCGGCGCAACGCATTCGGCTCTACTGCGATGACGCGCCCGGCGCCCGACGCCTTGACCACCTGAATCGTGAGAAGTCCAATCGGTCCGCAGCCTTGAACGATCACTATTTCGCCGGGACGTGGCAAGGTTCGCATCACCGCGTGGTATGCGACCGTCGCGGGTTCGACGATCGAGGCCTGATCGGCCGACAGGTTCGCGTTGGTGTGTATGAGACGCCGTGCGTCGACAGCGATTGCCGGTGCAAAAGCTCCGTGCGGCGGAGCAAGTGGATCTCGACCCAGGGCATTGAGGAACGCGTACGAACAAAAGTTGGTTCGTCCGGCGATGCATTCGGCGCACTTGCCGCACGCCGAAGAAACTCCACACACGACACGATCGCCTTCTTTGACGTTCGACACCGAAGCGCCCACGGCGCTCACTGTCCCCGAAAACTCGTGACCACAGATCGCCGGGTTGTAGGGATCGCTCGAAAGAAAGCCGTGCACGTCGGTCCCACAAATTCCACAGGAATCGACCTGTACAACGGCCTTTCCCGGATCGGCGACCGGATCGGGAAATTCCACGAACTCCATGCGACGAAGTCCCGTGATCAGTGCTGCTTTCATCGTGTCATCTCCGGTGCTGGGTTGCGGGTAATGCGATCGACCGCGGGTTCAATGGCCCACTGCAGACCGCGACGAAGAATTTCGTGATACTCGGCGAGTTCCCACGAACCTCGATCGATGGTCGGCCATTTCATTCCGTGGAACGGAGCGTGTTTCATGTCCCAATGACTGCGACAGTGGCCAAGGGTAAAATAAAGAACGTAGCCTTTACCCAACTGTCTGCGATACATGACGTAACGGGGGTCGTCATTCGGCCAATCGGCAACCGCGAATCCCTGTGTTGTCCCTGTCCAACGAGTTTCCAACAAGGGTTCGACCTCGGCAGTCATTTCACTGAGGTACAACTCGTCGTTGGCATGAAAAGCCGGAATTCCCTTCACGAGTGGATCGTTTTCGGCGCCAGGCGAGATGGTCACGGGGTACGGCTCGATCGCCGGATGTGAGAGGAATCGACTTCCCAGGACTTCGCTGAACATCGGGAATGCGTTCGGAGTTTGAAAGTCCGGTCCGAAGGTCTCGGGGCCATCGATTGCTGAATTGGTGGCGTGCAACGCGAACATACGACCACCGGACTCAACCCACGATTTGATTGCTCGTTGGGCATCATCGCATGGACGGACATCACATGTGTAGGTGATGAGAATGTCCGCGTCAGACAGGGCCTCGATATTTTCGAAGTCACTCGACACTTGGGTCCTGATGCGATCATCGGCCGCGAGCAACTGCAACAGTTGAAGGCGAGCGAAGTCGAAGTCATGCCACTTTCCACCCACCACCAAGTGGGCGTTGATGCGACCGGACACTTGTCGACGACCTACCGGTCAGAAGTTGATGCGCTTGGTGAAGCCACCGTCGATGACGACGTTTGCTCCGGTGATGAGGCTTGCCGCCGGCGAGGCGAGGAACACGATCGTGTTCGCAACTTCAGAAGGATCACCAAGACGCTTGATCGGCATCTTGTTCACGATCATGTTGTAGAAGTCACCCATGTTCTGCTTGATCGTGTCCCAGTTGCCGCCTTCGAAGAAGACCGGTCCGGGCGAGACGATGTTGACGCGGATTCCCTTCGGAGCGAGCGTCTGGGAAATGTTCGATGCGTACGCGACCATGGCGGCCTTCATGGCGCCGAAGCTTCCGGGGCCGGCGAACTCTTCCTGAGCTGCGATCGTCGAGAGACACACGATCGAACCGCCACCATTGGCTTCCATGATCGGAGCAAGCACTTCGTTCGCACGCACGAGCCCGAGCACGTCGAGGTTCAGGTTCTTGACCCACTGCTCTTCTCCACGGCCGGAAGCGCCGGACATGTTGTGGACGAAGATGTCGCAACCGCCGAGCTGTTCTGCTGCCTTCGCGAGCCATGTTTTGTAGGCGTCACCATCGGCTGCGTCGATTCCTTCGCCGTATGCCTTGACACCGAGGGCCGAAATGCTGGCGACGGCTTCACTGACATCGCCGCGGGCGCAGATGGCCACATCGCAGCCTTCCTTCGCGAGCAGCTGAGCAGTTGCGAGTCCGAGGCCGCGCTTGCCTCCGGTGACGATTGCCTTCTTGCCCTTGAGACCGAGATCCATGTTGCCCCCTTGAGTTCAGGCCCGGCGTCCGTGCCGCACCATCCAGTTCGACCAGCATAGGGTGGCTGCATGAAGCCAAGTGAAGTCGCAATCGTTACGGGTGCAGGTTCGGGAATCGGAAAGGCCACCGCAAAGCTGTTTGCCGACCGTGGGTACGGCGTTGTCGTCGTCGACCTCACCGGCGCGAGCCTCGAGTGGACCAAGAACGAAGCCGACCCTTCTCGCTACGTCGCCGTGGCAGGCAGTGTCACCGACGTTGGCGTCAATCGCGAAGCGGTCGAAGCCGCTCTCGATGCTTTCGGCCGCCTCGACGTCTCGATTCTCAACGCAGGGGTCACGGGAAGCAAGCCCTGGAACGACGACGGCGCCATCGATGCGCTCCGCCAGATACTCGACATCAACGTCGTCGGCGTGGCGATAGGCATCGACGAGGCTTCGCGGGTGATGAAGAAGCAGGGACACGGTGTCATCCTCCCCACGTGTTCGACTTCGGGTCTGCGTGGCGACCCCGGCAACTGGGCCTACAACGCATCGAAGGCGGCCGTCATTAATCTGGTTCGCGCAGCTGCACTCGACTTGGGGCCGTTCGGCATTCGTGTGAACGGAGTTGCTCCGGGGCCAACCGAGACCGGCCTCACCGTACGCCTGAACGAGCTGCCCGAATTGAAGCAGGCAATGGTGAATCGAATTCCACTTGGTCGATGGGGTCGCCCCGAAGACTTGGCCGAGGCTTTCTATTTCCTCGCGTCGCCCGCCGCTTCGTTCATCACAGGCGACACGCTTTTCTGTGATGGTGGCATTTCGGCGAACGCCGGACACTTCGCATTGCCCGAGCACGTCGCACGCGGTTGAGATTGACTAGCGTATTTTCATGTCCGACAAGCTGATCACGAACTACGAAGACGTCACGGTCTACGGCCTCGATACCGACACCGAAGATTTGATGCACGAACAGCAAAAGGAACTGACGTTCTGCTGGACCACCAAAGACGGTTCACCCATGGCCTCGATTCTCAGCTACTTCCGCGAAGACGGGAAGTTCTGGATGACTTCCGCGGCGCACCGCAAGCGCGTTCCCGCCATTCGTCGGGATCCACGTGTTGCATTGGTCATCACGTCGACGGGCCAGCCCATGGGCGGCGGTCGCACCGTCACCTACAAGGGCACCGCGCGCGTTCTCGATGATCGCGCAACGAAGGATTGGTTCTACCAAGCCCTTGCCGAACGGTTGTACGCGGGCAATGACGCACGCGTTGCCGAGTTCGCGAAGATGCTCGATTCACCTGATCGCATCATCATCGAAGTGACGCCGGGTCTGCGTGTTGGTTATGACGGCGCCAAGATGGCCGCTGCAACGACTCGTTCGCGTGAAGCCGGGGCTCTGAAGAACCTGTAATCCGCCGGCGCAGTGCGTTAGCCCTGCAGGCCGAGGGCCTTCAATGCGACCTCACGCGTGATCTTGTAGTCGGCCTTGCCGCTGGGGCTGCGGTAAACCGCGTCCACGAACACAACGTGCTTGGGGCATTTGTAAGCGGCGAGTGACTTGCGCATTTCTGCCGACAGTTGTTCAGCCGACAAGGTGACACCGGGCGTCAAGGAAACGACAGCGGTGACGGCATTTCCGAAGCGGTCATCGGGGACCCCGACCACCGTGCAGTCAGAGACGCCCGAGACTGCACGCGCGACAACTTCGACCTCCTCCGGATACACCTTCTCGCCGCCGGTGTTGATGCACACCGAACCACGTCCGAGAAGATGCATCGTGCCGTCGGCGTCGATCAAGGCGTAGTCGCCGGGCACGCTGTATCGCACGCCGTTCACCGTGCGAAACGTTGCAGCCGTCTTGTCGGGATCCTTGAAATATCCTGCGGGTATCGGACCCGACGCCCCGAGAACACCTACACGACCGCTGCCGCGCGGAATGATCTCCCATGTCCGATCGTCGAACGTGACGACGTTCGGCGGCGCAAGGAAGACCGCGGTGTCCAATGGCTCCTTGTCGGGAGTCGTCATGTCGATTCCGAACGGCCCACCCTCGCTGGCGCCGAGCATGTCGATCATCGTTGCGTTGGGCATGTAACGACGAATTGCCAGTTTCTGGTCGCCCGACAACGTGGCGCCGGATGACGTGATGCGTACGACACTCGACAGATCGGGCAAAGGCTGTTCGTTCGATTCGAGCGTTTGAAGGTAACGATTGACCGGTTTCGCGAAAGCGTCACCGACGAGAGAGATCTGATTGGCGCGATATTTCGCAGCGAGGTTCACGAGTTCGGCCGGGTCGAACTTTCTCGACTTGAGGAGGACGACCTTTCCCCCGAGCACGAAGCTCGACATGGCGAGAAAGAGTGCGACTCCGTGCATCAACGGAGGGGCGCAGAGATTGGTCGGACTCTTGCCGTCGATATTGAGTTGCTTTGCCACGGATCCGACCTCGTCGCGGGTCGCGGGCAGTGGCAGCCCAAGGGCCTGATAACCCGACGAAGCCAAAGCTCCGAACAGGTCGACATGGCGCCACATCACACCTTTGGGCATGCCTGTGGTTCCACCCGTGTAGAGGAACAGCAGATCCTCGCCGGACCGCTCGATTCTCGGGGCAGGCGATGCATTCCGGACGGTGTTCGCATAGTCGAGATGACCCGAAGGCAGTGCGAAATCCGGCCCGATGTCGTTCACGCATATGAAGCAGCGAAGGCTGGGAACCATTTCTGCGAGACCGTCGACACGATCGGCAAGGGAGGCGTGGTAGACCAAGACTTCCGATTCGGAATTGTTCAGGATGTAGGCGACCTCGTTGACGAGATACCGATAATTGACGTTCACGGGTGTTGCGCGAAGTTTGAACAGCGCGTACACGCTTTCGAGATAGGCCGCGTCGTTGTACAACAACTGGGCGACACGCGAACCGACCCCAACGCCTGCAGATTCCAGTACGGTTGCGAGTCGCGCCGAACGGGAATCGAGGTCGCGCCACAGGATTTCCTCGTCGCCGAGAACGACCGCTATCTGGTCGGGTTGGGCATCTGCCAAAGCTTCCCAGAGAGTTGCCCAACTTTCCGAAACATAGGGAACGGCGGTCATGCTCCACAGTCTAATTTCTGTGTATGCACGCAGCTGAGCCCAACCCCGATCAATTGAAGATGTTCTCGTTCAACGTCTTTTCACAACTCTCCGGGGCCGTCACTGCGGGAATGATTCACATTGGTGATCGCTTGGGTATCTACAGAACAATGGCCGACGCCCCACATGCGCTCGATTCCGAACAACTTGCCAACCGGTGTGGCTTGCACGAACGCTGGGTACGTGAATGGTTGGGCAATCAAGTTGCTGCACGCATCGTCGTGGCCGATCATTCACAACCCGACAATCCCCGGTTTTCCCTGACACCCGAGGGACGCGCCGTGCTTGCCGATCCCGATCATCCGGCTTTCGGCATGGGTATGTTCCATCGCTTACCGGCCACCATGGAACGCCTGTCCGAATTGCCCACCTGCTTTTCGACCGGCATCGGTTTCGATTACGACGCACACGGCCACGACGGCGCAGTCGGTATCGAACGTTCCTTCGAACCTTGGAGCAATGCCAATTTGGTGCCGGTGGTTCTTCCGGCAATCGAAGGCATCGTGTCCCGGTTGACCGCCGGTATCGAAGTTGCAGACATTGGATGCGGCGCCGGATCTGCCGTATGCACGATGGCTGCTGCATATCCCAAAAGTTCCTTTGTTGGATACGACATTTCGCGACACGCGTTGGAGATCGCGCGGTCGAAGGCAAAAGATCGCGGACTACGGAACGTTCGATTCGTCGACCCGCGTGATGAAGCGCTA
>JBEBAF010000266.1:0-4505 GCA_041159045.1 Actinomycetota bacterium | reverse complement strand
TACAGCTCGATCGGTGTCTTCGACTGGGACGAAGTCGAGAATCCGGTTGATCCAACGATGTTCGGCGTCTTTGGTGGGTACGTGTACAACCCGTTGTCGTACACGCGACTGTTCGGCGCACGTATGCCCGGTGCGTCGCCCGAGGCGATCGACAAGGCGTTCTTCGATGAACGTGACGAGGTGCCCTCGTACAAGGCCGAGCCGTGGCACGAATCGGAACGTCACGCGGCGAAGCTTGGTGAGACCGCAGGTTGGGTGCTGACCACCGATTCGTACCCACAAATCGAGGCCGACAAGGTGATGGCCGATACGGCACGCGCGACGCGCCCCGATTTCTCGACGCTCGACGCATTCGAACTGATGAACCGTGCACGATCGATCGTGCCGCTGCTGCGCCAAGCGATGATGAGCGGCATGATCTCCTCGACGCTTTCGTCGATCGGTACAGGTGTTCTCGGCGCGATTTGTGAGGCCTTGGGTGACCCGACGATGTCGGTGCGCCTCCTTGCGGGTATCGAAGCCGATTCCGCGGAACCGCCGCGCGCGATCTGGGGTCTCTCGCGATTGGTACGCGCATCGAAGGACCTCGGTGCCGAGTTCGACAAGGGCGTCACGGGTCTGACCGTGCGGTTGCGCGCATCGTCATCGGCCGACGCGAAGAAGTTCATCGCTGCCCTCGACGATTTCCTTTTCCGCTATGGCTCGCGCGGGCCGGCGGAGTGGGACGTGATTGCACAGTCATGGGAAACGAAGCCCGACGTTGCACTGGCGGTGGTCGACCGTATGCGTTTGATGGATGACTCGCAGGATCCGGCCCAGCGACGTGTCGAAGCGGTCGCCGAACGCGATCGCGTCCTTGCGGATGTTCGTGCGAAGTTGGCCGGTGACGCCGAGACGTTGGGAACGTTCGAAGCCGGCATGCGCGCATCGAACATCTTTCTCAGTGCGCGCGAGCGTTACAAGGCGAACTGCATCAAACTCGTCGGCGAAATCCGCGAGCCGATGCGCGAGATCGGCCGTCGTCATGTTGCGGCCGGACTTCTCGGCGAAGTCGAGCACATCTTCATGCTGCTCGCCGACGAGGTCGACGAATTCGGCATTCACCCCGAGCGGTACACCGAGCGTCTCGCACAGCGTTACGCCGACTACAAGACGTTGTTCGACCTCGAGCCGCCGTTCGCGGTCGACGGCAAGGTCGCGCCGATTTCCCAGTGGAAGCGTCGTACGGCAGTCGAAGTCGCGAAGGCCAAGTCGGGCGAGGTCTTGAAGGGCGTGGCTGCTTCGAGTGGTGTCGCAACCGGTACGGCCAGGGTCATTCTCGACCCGGCGCAACTCGACGATTTCGAACCCGGTGATGTGTTGGTCGCACCGCAAACCGACCCGTCGTGGGCTCCGTTGTTCCTCGCGGCTTCGGCCGTCGTCGTCAACGTCGGAGCAGTCGGAAGCCACGCGATGATCGCCTCACGCGAGCTCGGCATTCCGTGTGTTCCCTCGGTCGAGAACGCAACCAGTCGTATTCCCGATGGCGCGACCGTCACCGTCGACGGAAATGCGGGCACGGTGACGATCCACTGATCGACGTTAGGTAGACAAATTTCATGTCTCTTCGCAAGGTCTTGGAGTCATCGCGACTTCTCGTAGCAGTCGCCGTCGTCGGAATGTTGGCAACTTCGGTTGCGACATTCGGATGGTCCGTCGCGCGGACCGTTCTGTTCGTTTCCGAACTGTTCGACGGCAAGTGGCGTTCCGACATTCAGGTGGTGTCGCTCCTCAAGGTGGTCGACACCTACCTGCTCGCCGTCGTGCAGCTGATCATCGCGATTGGCTTGTACGAATTGTTCGTCGGCGAGCTCAACGTACCCGGCTGGTTGAAGATCGAATCGATTGACGATCTGAAGAAGTCGATCATCGACATCCTCGTCGTATTCATCGGGGTCAAGGGAATCGAAGGTTTGCTGAAGCAGGAAACACCCCTGAAGGCTCTGACATTCGTCGCCGCCGCAGCATCGCTTATTCTCGTTCTCACGTTGTTCCGGATCGCGAAAGTGGCCGGAAAGAAGTCATAGCGGGCCATCAAACGGCTCGTGCACCGGGTTCATGAATCTTTGGAGGGGTCATGCGCTACGCAAGCTTGTTCGAGCCGATCACCGTCGGCGGTGTCGAACTGAAGAATCGCATCGTCAGGTCGGCACACGGAACCTTGCTTTCGGGTGAAGGTCTGATCGCCTACCACGAAGCACGCGCGAAGGGTGGAGTGGCGATGAGCACTCTCGAGGCCACGAGCGTGCACGACTCGGCACCGTCGTTGATGCCGTTGCACAACGATTCGATCATTCCGATTTACCGCGAGATCTCCGACCGCATGCGGCCATACGGAATGAAAGTGTTCGCGCAGGTGTACCACCCGGGCGCTGCAGCCCGCGCGAAGAAGGCCCCGTTCCCGTACGCAGCAAGTGCGATTCCCAGCCCCAACGTGGGAACCATCCCGATGCCGATGAGCACCGACATGATCGGCGACGTTGTCAAAGCCTTCGGCGACGCGGCACGTCGTATTCGCGAAGGTGGTCTGGACGGAATCGACGTTCACGCCTCCAGTGGCTACTTGCTTCAGCAGTTCATGTCACCTGCCACGAACCATCGCGACGATGAATACGGCGGGTCATTCGAGAATCGCATGCGGTTCTTGGTGGAAGCGATCGAAGAAATTCGTCGCGTCGTTGGCTACGACTTCTGTGTCGGTATCCGTTTGCCGAATGAGGAGTACATCCCTGGCGGATTGACTCCACAAGACAATGCCGAAATAGCGAAATACGTCGAAAAGTACGTGGATTACGTGTCGCTGCACATGGGTTCGTATTGGCGATTCCACAAGCTGCTGTCGACAATGGAAGACCCATTGGGTCACGAGATGCCGCCGAACGAGGTGATCACGAAGGCGGTGTCAAAGCCGACGATGGTCGTCGGCCGCATCATGACCCTCGATCATGCGAACCACATCGTGGAAAGCGGAGCCGGCGACATGGTGTCGATGGTGCGCGCCCTGATTGCCGACCCCGAGTTGGTGAACAAGGCGAAACGTGGCGAGGAAGACCAAGTTCGTCCTTGCATCGGTTCGAACATGGGTTGCGTGGCCCAGCTGATGGCAACCGGGAAGCTGAGTTGCGTCGTCAACGTTGCTGCCGCGGCTGAAACCACCGTGACGTTCGAGCCGGTTGGTCCGGCGCCCGTGAAGAAGAAGGTCATGGTGGTCGGTGGGGGTCCGGCCGGTCTCGAAGCAGCACGCACTGCCGCGCTGCGCGGACACGAGGTGGTCCTTTACGAAGCCACGCGCCAATTGGGGGGCCAGGTGTCGATTGCATCGCGTGCTCCTCATCGCAGCGACCTTGCTGCGATCACCGATTACTTGTCGCGCGAGATCGAGCGTCTCGGCGTGCGCATTCACCTCGGTACCTTTGCCGACCCCGACACGATCGAAGCCGAGAAGCCGAACGAGCTGATCGTTGCGACAGGCACGACGCCGCGCCGTGACGGATTCCAACTCAGCACGCCTGCCGCACCGATTTCGGGGTCTGATCTTCCTCACGTCTACACGTCATGGGACATCTTCGGATTCGGTGGTCGGGCCGAAATAGAAGGCGATTGCTTCATCTACGACGACACGGGCACATTCGAGGCGATTTCGGTTGCCGATGCCTTGGTCGAGGCAGGTGCAAAGGTGACGATGGTCAGTCGCTACGACTCGATGGGTGCCATGATCGCGTTCCCGGCTGCCACGGTCGAGGCGTCAAAGGAACGCCTGATGTCGGGCAACTTCGACTTCATTGGTGGGCATTACGTTCAGGGCATCACTCGCGACGAGGTGCTCATTGGTGTTCCCTTCACCGAACGTCGACGCACCATTCCAGCGGGCACCGTCGTGCTGGTCACGTACAACCACCCGAACCGCGAAATCGCCGAGTTCGCACCAGCCGGAGTGAACGTTCACCTCATCGGTGACGTCACGGGAACCAACTCGATCATGGCGTCGATTCACCAGGCGGCAGCGGCAGCTCGGGCAATCTGATGGCAGAAACGTTCAAGATCAGTTCGTTCATTCCGCGGCTCATCGAGCCCGGGGCGAAAAAGCCTTACGAGCGGATGTACCGCGCAACCGAACTGCTCGATCGTTTGGGCTTCTACACGGGTTACATCGGCCACCACTCCTTCACCAAGGAAACTCCGGATGCCTCGGCGCCGATGGTTGTGATGGGGGCGCTCGCTGCCCGTACGGAAAACATCCGGCTCGGCACCGGCATCTACCTGGCCGCGTTGCATCATCCCGTGAATGTGATCGAGCAGGTGTCGCAGGTCGATCAGGTCTCCGGGGGGCGAGTGACGCTGGGGGTGGGCGTCGGCTACCGCGACTACGAATACGAGGGTTACAACGTCGACTTCAATTCACGTGGACGCCGACTGACCGACATGGTGCGGTACATGAAGCATGCGTGGTCGACCGGACGACATGG
>JBEBAF010000265.1:0-3415 GCA_041159045.1 Actinomycetota bacterium | reverse complement strand
CTCCTCGGTGTCGCCGCGGGAGCGGGTCTCGGCGCCACGGTTGTGTTCACGTTGAACCGTGCGGGAACGAGCAGTTGGGTCATCGACCCGTTGCCACTGAGCGCATTCGTCGGCGGCCTTGTTGCCGTCGTCGTGACGTACGCGGTGGGCACCGCATTCGGTGGTACGCGCAGTTCGGCAACGCTGGTTCTGGCCGGAGTCGCCGTGACCGCACTGGCAACCGCCGTGCAGACATTCGTATTGCAACGCAACACCGATGTCATTCGCCAGGTGTATTCATGGATTCTCGGTCGTCTGAACACCGCGTCGTGGGGCGACGTGAGGCTCGTCGTGCCGTACGTGTTGTTGAGCACCGTCACGTTGCTGATTCATCGAAGGCTGCTCGATGTGATGCGCGTGGGCGAAGACGAAGCAAGTGCGCTCGGTACCTCGGTGAACAAGGTGCGCATCATCGTGGTCGTTGCGGCAACCCTCGGAACTTCCGCCGTCGTTGCCGTCAGCGGTTTGATCGGTTTCGTCGGCATCATCGTTCCCCACGCGGTGCGTCTCTTGGCCGGTGCCAGCTACCGAACGATCATTCCACTCAGCATCTTTGCGGGCGCGGCGTTCCTCGTGCTCGCCGACATTCCGGGCCGCATCCTGCAGAACCCGTCGGAAACCCCGATCGGTGTGGTGACGGCATTCTTCGGCGCGCCGTTCTTCTTGTTGCTCTTGCGAACACGGCAGACGGCAAAATGAAGCGTTCGTTCGATGCTTGCGAGAGGGGCTGTGCACCATGGCGTCCCTGAGTTTCGAGTCGTTGTCGGTTCGCTACGGCGACCGCTCGGCGTTGAGTGATTTCACCGACACGGTGAAGCCGGGCGAATGGTTGTGTCTCATCGGTCCGAACGGCGCGGGGAAGAGTTCGCTGTTGCGCTCGGTTGCCGGCATCGTGCGCCATTCAGGTCAAGTGCGTGTCGACGGAACGTCGTTGCGTCTCCGTTCCGCGAAGCGTCGTGCGCAACTGATTGCGTACGTGCCCCAATCACCGGTGATGCCCGACGACATGAGCGTGCGTGAATACGTGATTCTCGGGCGCAACCCGTTCATCGCACACTTCGGACAGGAGACGAAACACGATTGGGACATCGTCGACGACGTGTTGCATCGGCTCGATCTTTCCGAGTTCGCCTCGCGACACCTGGTGACTTTGTCGGGAGGTGAGCGTCAGCGCGTGGTCATCGCCCGCGCAATCACTCAGGAAGCGCCCATTTTGTTGCTCGACGAACCAACCAACGCGCTCGACATTGGTCATCAGCAGCAGGCGCTCGAGTTGGTCGACCGGTTGCGCCGCGAGCACGGTCTCACCGTGGTGTCGGCGATGCACGACCTCACGCTCGCCGGCCTGTACTCCGACCGACTCTGCCTCTTGCATCAGGGTTTCCGCGTCGCTACCGGTACAGCGGCCGAAGTGCTGCGCCAGGAAACCCTCGCCGAGTTCTACGGCGTATCGGCCCGTGTGCATCACGAGCCCGACGGCACCGTTGTCGTGATTCCGTATCGCGAACTTCGCAACTAGCCTTCTGCCCATGCGGCGATCTGCTTTTGTTGTCGCAATTCTCGCGCTCGCAGCCAACGTCGTTCCCGCGCATGCTTCGTCGAACACTCCAACATCGACCGTCGAAAAGCGACTCGCGGCGGTACTTGCCAAAACGAGCGGTGCCGCGGTGGCGATTGCGGTGAAGAACCGCGCGATCGTCGCGGAAGTGGATCGTGAAGCGGATGCCTACATGCCATTGCATCTCGCGTCGATATCGAAGACGGTGACCGCGGTTGCCGTACTGAAGCTTGCCCAGCAGAACCGCGTCGAGCTCGACCGTCCCATCGGCTCGTATCTTCCGGAACTCTTCGCGGTTGGTGACGACGGAAAATCGGGGAACAACGACATCGGAGAACAGCCGGTTTCGGCGTTCCTGAACCACGCCACGGGTCTGCGTTCGCAGAATCTGCGTGCGGTCGGTTCGGGTCTCACGACATTCGGTCAATACGCGGCGCAGGCGGCGCGCTCGTCGCTCACCGGCAACCCGGGCTCGTATCTCTATGCCAACGACAACTACGTGTTGTTGACGAAACTCGTCGAGGTTGTTGCGCGGCGACCGTTCAACGTGGCCGTGCAGCAACTTGTGTGGGATCAGCTTGGCGTGCCGGGTGGGTGGCTTGATACGACGACGCGGGCAACGCAGGTACTCGGTGGGGCAGGTGCGTGGGTTGCGTCCCCGTTCGGCATTGCGGTGCTGTTCGACGCGTTGAATCCCGCCACACCCGGCAAGAAGCTTCTCTCACGTGCGTGGCTCGGATACATGCACACACGCATCTACGCCGACGAATACCGCAATGGATTGCGCTATCGAAACGGTCATTGGGGCCACACGGGTTCGCTCGCCCGCGTGCGGTCCGCAGCGGTGGTCGGCAAGGATGGAACCGTCTATGTGGTTCTTTCCGAAGGGGCACGTCCCGACAGTTCGGACAGATTGTTCGATGCACTTGCCCGATTAGGTTGATCAAACGATGGCTACCGCGACCGATCCGCTGTTTCTCGACAACTGTGTCGAAGGTTGTGCGCGGTCGCATCAACGCCTTCTCGCGTTGATCGACGCGGTTGTCGACGAAGGGACGATTGAAGAATGGTTCGCCGCGCCGTCGACGCTTCCGAAGTGGTCACGTGCCCATGTCGTTGCGCACCTCGCCCGGAATGCGGAGAGCCATGTGCATCTGTTCAGCGAAGCCGAACGGGGAATCGAGGGCAATCAATACCCCGGGGGTGTCGAGCAGCGCACCGAGGGAATCGAAACGTACGCAGCACTGGAACCGAAGGAACTTGTTGCGCGCCACAGGGCAGCGATCTATGCACTCGAGGCAGCCTGGGCTCACACGTCGGCCACGGCATGGCAGGGGAGCGCTCGCAACGCCGCCGGCGCGCGAATCAAGGTGATCGACATGCCGCTCTTCCGTTGGCGCGAGGTCGAGGTGCACACGGCAGATCTCAACGCCGGAATTGGGTTTGCCGATTGGAACCCGACGTACGTTCGCTACGACCTTCCTCGCATGACGATGCTGCAAACAAGCCGCCGACCGATGGGAATGACGAGCCTGCCCGAAGCTGCCCTTCGACTGACTGACACCGATCGCCTTGCGTGGTTGTTGGGTCGACACACTCCCGCCGGATTGGAACCCCAGACGTTGTGAACCGCATGTCAAAAGTCGCGAGGTTTCTCATTGCCTTGGTGGCGGTGTTCATCGCCCTGCCGGCATTCTCGGCCTCGGCTCATGCGGTGCTCGACAATTCAGTGCCGGCGTCGGGCGCCACTCTCGCCGAGTCCCCACCACAAATCGTCCTCGACTTCGATGAACGCGTCGAGACAGCGGTGGGGTTCAT
>JBEBAF010000264.1:0-6581 GCA_041159045.1 Actinomycetota bacterium | reverse complement strand
GGCGACGTTGAGAATCGTGACGTCGAGCGAGACGAGCGCGATGCCCGTCGACGTGAGCGCGAGTGTTTTCGCGCCGCGGGACATGGCCATGTGGTTACCCCCAACCGTTTTGGCGGATGTCATTGCCATCGGCGTCTTTCGACTTCCCCTGCCAACGGAGTGCACCCGGTGTTTCCGAAAGGCGCGCAACAAGCCCCTGCATGGGCGTGCCTTCCAATTCGTCGATCATCCTACGTGCGGCGAAGTGAGGGTCATGCGCAATGTCGGCCATGTCGTACACGGGACCGACTGCCGCATCGGCTTCTTCGAAGATACGAATGACGTCGGCCTGTGTGCGTTGCACACACCACGCCGTCAAGAGTGCATTCAGTTCGTCACGATGCTCGACGCGTGAATTGAACGTCGCAAACCGCGGGTCGTTGCCGACACCGAGAAGATCGAGCACGCGCGCAGCAACCGAATCGCTGGATGTGGAGATGCCCACCCACTTGTCGTCGCTGCAGCGGAACGTTCCGCGCGGCACCGTGTACGGAATGCCGGAACCGAGCCGCTGTTGTTGTTCACCGGTGAGTGCATAGAGCGCGGGCAACGGACCCATCATCTGGAAGATGCTTTCGAGCAACGACACGTCGACCACTTGACCGACACCTGAATGCAGAGCAACCATCGTGGCGAACGCGGCGACGAGGCCGGTGATTTCATCGGTCAGTGCAATGGGCGGAAGCAACGGGCCGCGGTCGGGTTCACCGCTGATTGCCGAAAGACCGCTCATTGCTTCGGCGATGGAAGCAAAGCCGGCCTTCTGTGCATACGGTCCGTCTTGTCCGAAACCGGTGACGCGGGTGACGACGAGTTTCGGATTGCGCGCGTGCAACACATCGGGGCCGAGGCCGAGACGTTCCAACGTTCCAGGGCGGAAGTTCTCGACTAGTACGTGCGCCCCGTCGAGCAGTTCCAACAACAACGACTTGTCACCGTCGTTCTTGAGGTTCAACGCGATGGTGCGCTTGTTGCGGTTGACCATCTTCCACCACAAGCCGGATCCGTCGCGCGGATCGCGCCACGCCATGTTGCGCATCGAGTCGCCGGTGTCGGGATGTTCCACCTTGATGACGTCGGCACCGTAGTCACCGAGGTAACGCGCGCAGTTCGGCCCGGCAAGAACGGTGGAGATGTCGACGACGCGGATGTCGGCGAGTGGAAGCCGTGTCATCACGTGTGCCGGGATCAGAACCAGGGACGATCGCGACGCGCAGTGGACGGACGTGCCCACCAACGGCCACTGAACTTCCACGCGCTGCGGCGGTCGCGCAACGGTGATGCAACCATTCCACCCGTCGGCATTGCCGCGGTGAGCGCAGCAACGATGGCTGCGGCTTCTTCCTCGGAGGGAACGGGAGAGATCGAAAGGTTCTGGTTCATGCGCGGATCACCACTGACGACACCATTTTGTCGTGCCACGTCTGCTTTTCCGAATCCCAGAGCATCCAGAGGTACCCGAGGTAGAAAATCCAGCCGGAAATCATGGATCCGAGCCAGCGGCCGATCGATCGGGCCGTGCCGATGGGCAGGCCCGTGCGGACGCAGACGATGCGGACCTTGAGGCGGCGTGACACCGGGCCGGCCCCGGTGCGGGCGATCCAGCGAATCGGCAACACGACGAACATCGCGAAGCCGACGAAGATGGCGAGAAGGCCGATGCCGATCGGAGTCCAGCGCACCTGGTCGCCCGTGCACGAGATGCCGTTGTCGGTGGCGTCGCAGTTGCGCACGCCGAGGACGATGAGGAAGACACCGCCGACAATCGCCGGCAAGCCGTAGATCATCGCAACGATCGAATCGCCGAGACGCGCGAAGAAGCGCGGCCAGAACCCCGCGTATTCCCACTTGATCCGCGTGTGCGGATCGGGCGGCGGGAGGTTGCTCATCGAGATGTCAGAGCGGCATGTTGCCGTGCTTGCGGCGCGGCAGTTCTTCACGCTTGGTCTGCAGCATCTGCAAACCGTTGATCAACTTGATACGCGTTTCGGCCGGGTCGATGACGTCGTCGACGTAACCACGCTCGGCTGCGCTGTACGGGTTGGCGTACTTCTCGGTGTAATCGGCAACGAGCTCGGCGCGACGCGCCACCGGGTCGGCGGCCTGCTGGAGTTCGCGACGGTAGACGATTTCGACCGCGCCCTGCGGACCCATGACCGCGAGTTCCGCGGTGGGCCAGGCGTAGGCCAGGTCGGCACCGATGGACTTCGAGTTCATGACCACGTACGCGCCGCCGTATGCCTTACGCGTGATGATCTGAATGCGCGGCACGGTTGATTCGCAGTATGCGTAGAGCAACTTCGCGCCGTGGCGGATGATGCCGTCGTGTTCCTGGTTGACACCGGGAAGGAATCCGGGAACGTCGACGAAGGTGATGAGCGGAATGTTGAAGGCGTCGCAGGTACGCACGAAACGCGCGGCCTTTTCCGAACTTTCGATGTCGAGAACGCCGGCGAATTCCATCGGCTGGTTGCCGACGATGCCAACGACCTGACCGTTCAGACGCGAGAAACCGCAGGTGATGCTCTTTGCCCAGTACGGGAAGTATTCGAAGAATTCGCCATCGTCGACGACTTCGCGGATGACCTTCTTCATGTCGTACGGCTGGTTCGGCGACGGCGGAAGGATGTCGCGCAGCATCGGACACTCGCGGTTCGGGTCGTCGGACGATTCGACAGACGGCGGGTCTTCGAGGTTGTTCTGCGGAAGGAACGAAAGCAGGTAGCGCACGTCGTCGAGGCAAGCCTTTTCGTCTTGCGACACGAACGTTGCGACGCCCGACTTCGATGCATGGCTCATGGCGCCACCCAACTGTTCGAGCGTCACGTCTTCACCCGTCACGGTTTTCACCACGTCGGGGCCGGTGATGAACATGTGGCTGCTTTCGCGCACCATGAAGATGAAGTCGGTCATGGCCGGCGAATACACCGCACCACCCGCGCAGGGTCCGAGGATGACCGAGATCTGCGGAACGACACCCGATGAGAGCACGTTGCGGTAGAAGATGCCGCCGTAGCTGGCAAGTGACACGACGCCTTCTTGAATACGGGCGCCTGCACCGTCGTTCAAACCGACGACCGGAGCGCCGACCTTGAGGGCGAGGTCCATCAACTTGTGGATCTTCTCGGCGAAGACCTCGCCGAGCGCGCCGCCGAAGACCGTGAAGTCTTGGGCGAAGACGAAGACCTTGCGTCCGTCGACGGTTCCCCAGCCGGTGATGACGCCGTCGGTGTAGGGACGCTCTTCGAGGCCGGCCGCGTGGGCGCGGTGGCGGGCGAGGAGGTCGAGTTCCTGGAACGAGCCCGGATCGAGGAGGTAGTCGATGCGCTCGCGGGCCAGCAGCTTGCCCTTTTCGTGCTGGCGCTCGACCGAGCGGGGCGATCCGGCGTTGTAGGCCTCGTGCTTGCGCTGGCGGAGGTCTTCGATTTTCGCGTGCATGGGGTTGTCGCTCACCCGCGAGACGCTACTAGCCGACGACGAGAGTGGGCGAAGTCGTTTGGGCCGCTACAGGCAGGGTTGTTTGCGGGCTGGTGGCACCCGCCACGCCCGTGGATGTTGGCCCGGATGCAACGGTTGACGAGGTTGACGTCACGGGGGCAACGGGCGGTGCGGTCGACGGAGTCGGCGTGGTGGACGGACTCGTGACTCCGGGTGGCAACGACGATGTGGTGGTGGTTGCCACCGGATCGGTGAGCGTGAATGTCGTGGAAAGCGGCTCGAGGTCGCCCGTCGTGGTGGTTCCGGAAATTTCAACCGTCCACTCACCGGGCGCGGCCATGCTGAAGCCACCCGTGTCGCCGAGCAGTGCAGCACCGCGGCGGGTGAGCGGCACATTGATGAGGTATCCGTCGTAGCCGGGCGCCTTCGGAGTCATGCGCACCTGGAACTCTTGGATGCGGTGCGGTTCGAAGAGTTCGATGAGAACCTGATTCGCGCCCGTTGTGGCGGGACTCACCGAGAAGCGCACATGAAAGCGGTTGTTCTCGAGGTCGGCACTGAATGCGTACCGCGGGCCGGGATCGCGCGGTGCTTCGTAATAGTGAATGGGTGTCGTGGCGAGCATCCACGACGTGAGCCCGAGAATGACCGCACCTGCCGTTGCTTCGGTTCCGATGGCGCGACGCAGATGCGCGGCGGCTTGCATGTTCAAACCACGAACACGCGCCATGCGCTGCAGCACGAACTGGCGCGTGACCCACGTTGCATATGCCATGAATCCGACGACGAGAATTTTCACCGTCAGTAGGCGGCCGTGCTGACTGGTGAAGAGACTGAAGCCGTCGTAGCGATACGTCGCGAAGATGCCCGTGAGAATTGCGAGTGGCATGGCGCGCATTGCGATGCGGCCGAACCCTCGCACGGCCTGCACAAGATCGATTTCTCCCGGGCCGATGAGAACGACACGTGACAGAAGAACGAGACCACCGAACCACGCGGCGACGGCGACCATGTGAAGAATCGACGACACGTAACCGATTGCCGGCAGACGACCGCCCGTGCGATCGAACCCGTAGGTGGCGAGAAGCGCGAACAACGGAGCGACGCTGGCGATCTGCGTACCCGGGTCGAGCACCTTCTGTGGTTCCCACACCGCCCACACCGCGGCGCCCGCGAGGAGCACACGCAAGAGCAGTGATTGACCGGGCAGTGCGTCCCACAGGACGCGCCATGTGTTCGGACTGATTGATGATGTGACGCCCTTGCCCGAGTACTGCGCCGTGGTGTACACGGCGACGAGCACCACCGCCGCGATGTTTGCGATGGATACGACGCGAATGAAGCGTTTGCACACCGGATACTCGACACCTTCGGGCCAGGCGAAGAGGATGAGAATGATGGCGCCGACGAGAGTGGCCGAGAAGATGTACGCCATCGCGCGGAAGAGACCAAGCGGCCCACCGACGCGCGGCGACTTGTCGACGACGGGGTTCGATTCACCCGGCTTCACCGTGGGCGGAACAGTGGTTCCCCCGGGCAGCGAGGTGGACGTGGTGGGCGCGGCGATTGCCGATGTGAAACTGAACGCACCGCTGCTGCCATCGGGCAAAGCCCAACTGACGACGCATGGTCCGGCATTCGGTACCTGCGTGAGCGGTGCGCTGACGGTTTTCAGGTCGCTGCCCAACTGTGCGGTGCCGAGGCTGACGATATTGCCGCCGCACACGAGCGACAGACCCATTTGGTTGACGTCGGTGGGGTTGGCGAGCGGATTCACGAAGACGAGTTGCAACTGTGTCGGCGCCACGGTGACGTTCTCGCTCGGTGCGGGGTTCGAAGATGACAACGTGTTGTCGCCCACGGCCCGCGCGGTGTCGATGCCGAGAAATCCGAACGGCACACCGAGAAACACGAACAGCAAGGCGAGCGCACCAATGAGCCTGCGGGCGGTGCGGCTCGGACGGGAAATCGTTGCGCTCATGGCGTTACGCACCGTAGCGAATGGGAATCCACACCAAATGAGAATTCGCAGTGGTACCCAATCGGTAGGCTCGGATCGTGGCCGTGCAATCGCTCTACCGTCGTTATCGGCCCCGACGATTCGGCGAACTGCGCGGGCAAGACCACATCGTCCGGGCACTGCGCAATTCGGTCATCAACAACCGCGAGGGCCAGGCCTACTTGTTCTCGGGTCCGCGCGGTACGGGAAAAACCTCGACCGCGCGCATTCTTGCGAAGGTACTGAATTGCGAGTCACCGGTCGACGGCGAGCCATGTTGTGCGTGCGCTTCCTGCCTTGCCGTTGAATCCGGCACCAGCTACGACGTCATCGAACTCGACGCCGCCAGTAACAACGGCGTTCAAGACGTTCGTGACCTCATCGATCGTGCGGCGCTTGGCAGCCCCGGTCGACATCGCGTGTTCATCCTCGACGAAGTGCACATGCTGTCCACTGGAGCCGAGGCCGCGCTACTGAAAACTCTCGAAGAACCTCCGCCGCACGTGGTTTTCGTGTTGGCCACCACCGACCCGCAGAAGGTCAGCGAAACCATCCGCAGCCGCACCCAGCATCTGCAGTTCCACCTGTTGCCGATTCACGATCTCGAAGAACACGTCCGCTTCGTTGTGCAGGATGCGGGTCTTGAAGTCACCGACGAAGCAATTCAACAAGTGCTCGTGCAGGGCGGTGGCAGCGCACGCGACACCTTGTCGGCACTCGAGCTCGTCGTTGCCGCGGGCGGTGTTGCCGAAGAAACGGTCGACCTCGACGAATTCGTCGACTCCATCATCGACGGCGACCCCGGCCGCGTGCTTTCAGCCGTTGCGTTCGCGGTGCAGCAGGGTCGCGACGCGCGTTCGCTGGGTGAAGAACTCATTCGCCATCTTCGCGAGGCCTTTCTCACTCAAATGGCACCGGAACTCGTGCAACTTCCGTCCGAGCGCGCCGAACATGTCGCCGCATGGGCGCAACGCATGGGCAATGGCACCATCGTGCGCTCGATGGAAGTGATCGGCGACGCACTCATCGAAATGCGACGGGCGCCCGACGCCCGCCTGTTGTTGGAAGTTGCATTGATGAAGTTGTGCAGCCCCAGCGACGCGGG
>JBEBAF010000263.1:0-6436 GCA_041159045.1 Actinomycetota bacterium | reverse complement strand
CTGCTTTGCCCGGGCCATTTTCGAGGAAGCTCTTCACACCGCGCTGGCTGTCGTTCGTTTTGAAGACGTCGACGAACAGATCCTTCTCACCGGCCAGCCCGCCGGCGAGCGGCATTTGCAGACCGGTGTCGACCGCCTGCTTCACCATTGCGGCGGCCACGGTTGCGCCCTTCGCGATCTCCGAAGCAAGCGCGAGGGCGCGTGTGTGCAGTTCCTCGGGCTCGACCACTTCGTCGAGCAACCCGATGCGCAGAGCCTCGTCGGCCTTCACTTGACGCCCCGTGATCATCAGTTCCTTCGCGCGGCTGGCACCGACGAGACGCGGCAAGCGCTGGGTTCCGCCGCCTCCGGGAATGATGCCGAGCAGGATTTCGGGCTGACCGAGAACGGCCTTGGTACTGCCGATTCGGTAGTCGCACGACAATGCCAGTTCACAACCGCCACCGAGTGCATAACCGCTGATCGCCGCGATGACGAACGCCGGAATGGCCGCGACCTTGTCGAAGGCGCCGTGAATCGTGTCGGCGATTCGCTTGCCTTCCGCCGGACCACCGAACTCCGAGATGTCGGCACCCGCGGCAAAGATTCGTTCGCCCCCGGTGATCACCACGGCGCCCGGTCGGAGCGCGTGCAACTCGTGGGCAATCTCGCGAAGATCGTCGAGCACGCCCTTCGCAAGCGCATTCACCTTCGGATTGTTCAGCGTGATGATTGCGACACGATCGTCGCGAAGTTCAAGTTCGACCAGCCCATTGCTCATGGTGACGACGGTAGCCGACGGCCCGCACAGGGGCAGAGTGCGCGTCAGGCGCCGACGGGGCGCAACATCTCGTCGGCCGCGGACCACGGATCGATGACGTGCTTCAACACGTCGACCTGAATCTCGTCCCACCGCTCGCCGGTGCAGATTTCGCGGGCCTTCGCCTCGAGGCGACGGGCGACGATTTCGCGGAGCTCTTCGCGCATGCGGAATGCACGACGTTCGGCAAGTTGCCCCGTTGACTCGGCATGCTCGCGGTGTGCCAACACCGCGTCCCACAATTCGGGCACGCCCTGGCCGGTCGAGCCGATGGTGGCGACGATCGGCGGACGCCATGCGTCGTGCGAAAGATCGGAGAGATCGAGCATCTGTTCGATGTCGCGACGGGTTTCTTCGACACCCTTGCGATCGGCCTTGTTGATGACGAACACGTCGGCGATTTCCATGAGGCCAGCCTTGTTGGCCTGCACCGAGTCGCCCCATCCCGGGTTCAACACGACAACCGTCGTGTCGGCTTTGCCGGCAATTTCGACTTCGACCTGACCAACACCGACGGTTTCCACGACCACCCAGCGACGTCCGACCGCGTCGAGCAGGCGGATGGCTTCCGGTGTTGCAAGCGAGAGACCACCGAGATGACCACGCGTTGCCATCGAACGAATGAACACGCCCGGGTCGGTGGCGTGATCTTGCATACGCACGCGGTCTCCGAGAATTGCTCCGCCGGTGAACGGCGACGACGGGTCGATTGCCACCACGGCAACCTCGAGGTCGAGTGAGCGCAGATGGCCGATGACCGCACTGGTGAGAGTGCTCTTTCCGGCGCCCGGCGCACCCGTGAGACCGACGGTGTAGGCGCTACCCGACTTGGGATAACTGAGACGACCGACGGTGCGTGCATCGTCGCCACCGCGTTCGATGAGCGAGAGCAAACGTGCAAGTGACGCGCGATCGCCCGCGCACGCTGCATCGAAAAGTTCTTGAGGGTCGCGACTGCGCGCTGCCATCAGTCGACCGCCACAACTTCGGTGACACCGTCGACGCGGTCGCGCATGATGCGCTCGATTCCGGCCTTCAGAGTTTGGGTTGACGCCGGACACGTGCCACAGGCACCGACGAGGGTGACCGAAATGACGCCGGTTTCTTCGTTCACGTCGCGCAGAACCATGTCGCCGCCGTCGGCCTGAAGGGCGGGGCGGATGACTTCGATCGTTTCCTCGACCTGACGGCGCATGCGGCCGATTTCGGGAGAGCTGACGGTTTCCGACACGGGGGAAATTCAACCAGATGGCGGGCTGAATTGTTGCCTCAGGCGCCACGGTGGCACAGTGTTTCCCGTCATGTCTGCCCGCATTCCCTCTGTCGTGCTCGCACATCAGGGCGGCTGGGACGAAATCCTCTGGGTAATGATCCCGATCACGGCGATGATCGGCCTGTTGCGCGTCGCGACGAAGCGTGTGCGGGAACAGAAGTCAGATTCTGGAGATATCGGCACCGAGTGACGCCAGGCGACCCACGAGGTCGTCGTATCCACGGTCGATGTGGTGCACGTCGCTGATGAGCGTTTCGCCGTCGGCAACGAGACCCGCCACGACGAGTGCGGCACCCGCTCGGATGTCGGGGGCTCGAACGGGGGCGCCCGACAGGCGTGGCACACCGCGAACGATTGCGTGGTGCCCGTCGGTGCGGATGTTCGCGCCAAGTCGGCGTAGTTCATCGACGTAACGGAAACGGCCGGGATACAGATTCTCGGTGACGATTCCCGTCGCGTCGGCAACCGACAGCATCGCAACCACGAGAGGCTTGTAGTCGGTGGCAACACCCGGATACGGAAGGGTCACGACGTCGATCGACTTCAACTTGTCGGGTCCGAAGATGAGAACGCCGTTGTGTTGTGGTTCGACGCCAATGCCCATATCGACGAATCTCCTGAGGAGCATGTCCATGTGGTCGGCTACAGCGTTGCGAACGAACACTTCGCTGCCCGTGATCGCTGCAGCCGCGATGTAAGTGGCCGCCTGAACGCGGTCGGGAATCACGGCATGCGACGTTGGACGCAACGCATCGCGCTCGACACCGTGAACGGTGAGCGTCGCGGTACCGATTCCTTCGATTGCAGCGCCCATCGACACGAGCATCCGGCAAAGGTCGACGATTTCGGGCTCGCGTGCCGCGTTGTCGATCATCGTCGTGCCCTTGGCAAAGACAGCCGCCGTGAGCAGATTCTCGGTTGCTCCGACACTGGGGAAATCGAGTGTGATGTCGGCACCGTGCAGGCGATCGGCGAATGCATGTACATCGCCATGACGAATCGTGAATTCAGCGCCCATCTGCATGAGCCCCTGGAGATGCATGTCGATCGGACGCGACCCGAAGTCGTCGCCGCCCGGCAGCGCAATGCGTACTTCGCCGAAGCGACCCAACAATGGGCCGAGCACGTTGATGCTGGCGCGAATGCGTTCGACGAGTTCGTACGGAGCGACAAGCCTGAGACCGCCGGGATTCGTGATGGCAAGGCTTCCGGCATCACGGTTGTGCGAAATTCGCAAGCCGACCGCACTCAACAGTTCGGACATCGTGGTGACATCGTCGATGTCGGGGACATTCGTAATCGTGAAGTCACCATCGGCCATGAGACACGCGGCCATCAACTTGAGAACCGAGTTCTTTGCGCCGGGAACGTCGACGGTGCCGGCGAGTTTTTGGCCGGGACGAACTCGTATACGCGCCAAACTCACCTCGTCAGTATGCTCCCGCGGGTATGAGTGGACCGACCATTTCCACGGGAATCGGTCGCAAAATACGTACGTCCACGCGCGAATTCGGGCCGAATTCTCCCGAAATCAGCGGTTTGGGCACGCCCTTCAACGACATCGTCCTCGAAGCCTCCGACAACGGCGTTGAGTTCACACAGGTGCGCGGCCCCTTCACCGGTTACTCGCGAACGATCACACCACGCCACGACGGTGGCGCAACCGAAACGACCACATGGTCGGTCGACATTCCGCTCTTTTGGTGGCTGTTCACTCCCCTCATTTCGCGCCACTTCGCGCGACGACATCACACGATGAAACGTCCGTGGTGGTCGCCTCCGGGCGGGCTCGATGCCCACGAAGTTCTGGTGCTGGCACTTCTCGCAGCAGCATCGATGTGCACCGCGTTCATCAACACCTTGTTCACCCAAACCGTCACGTATGCCGCCGAAACCTTCGGCGTCAGTGAACAGGGCCAGGGCATTGCCGGCGCGATCGTTCGTGTTGGCATCGTTCTCGCGATACCGCTGGCGATCATGGGTGATCGATTCGGCCGCAGGCGGGTCATCGTTGTTCTGTCGTGGGTCGCACCGATCGTGGCCGCGCTCGGCGCCCTTGCCCCGAACTTCTGGTTGCTCACCGCGAACCAAACCATCGCTCGCCCGATGGGCCTCGCACTCGACGTGGCACTCCTCGTCGTCGCAATCGAGGAAATGCCGAAAGACGCACGCGCCTACGGACTCAGCATCCTCGCGCTGGCAAACGGTTTTGGCGCCGGCATCGCCGTGGCGGCGCTTCCGCTCGCCGATGCAGGCAGAAACGGTTGGCGCATCATCTATCTCGTTTCATTGATGTGGTTGTTCATTGCCGTGCGCGTGACGAAACGCCTCCAGGAAACGGCGCGTTTCACGCGACACGTCGTCGAATCTCGGCGCGAAAACGCGCAAATTCCGCACCGCAACGCGCCGAAAACCCTGCGTGAGCGGGGGTGGTCGACACAGGGTGTCATCCTCGTCGTCGCCTTTCTCGGCAACGTCTTTCTGGCAACGGCCTCGATCTTCCAGAACCGCTACCTGAAAGACGTCAGGGGCTACTCCGCGGTGTTGGTCGCCACGTTCTCGCTGCTCACCACGCTCCCCTCTGCGCTCGGCCTCGTTTTCGGCGGACGACTGGCCGACGACTACGGGCGTCGTGTCGTGGCGAGCACGTGCATTCCCATCGGGGCGATGATGATCGCGTTGTCGTTCGTCGCACAAGGTCCGTTGATGTGGATCTGTGCGATCGTCGGCGGCGTGTTCGCGGCAACCGCTTACCCCGCCATGGCGGTGTACCGAGGCGAACTCGCGCCCACCGGCAAGCGCCAAACATCCTCGTTCCTCATCACCGTTTCGGCCCTCGTGGGCGGAAGCATCGGCTTGGTTCTCGGTGGCACTTTGATCGACCATCACTGGTCGTACGGCACGGTGATGATGGTGTTTGCTTCGCTGTCGATCGTGATCGCAGTGCTTGTGTGGTTCCGGTATCCCGAAACCGCACACCGCGAACTCGAAGAACTGAATCCTCAAGACGCCCAATAGGGATCGGCTACAACCCGGCGATCCAGTTTGCGACCGTTTCCGCAATCAGGTCATCGCAACCTTTGAGGTCGTGACCCTTCTTGTCGATGAACGAAAACGTCACGGGGCCCTTCACCGCACGAGCATGGGACTTCAGTTCATCGGGCGTGCCGAACGTGTCTTTGGTGCCGTGAATGAACAGTGTCGGCACCGTGATCAGCGGAAGGTGCTCGACACGCAATTTCTCCGGCTTGGCGGGCGGGTGCAGCGGATACGAGATCAAGACGAGCCCCTCCACCGCCAGTCCGTCCGCGACCGCCATCGAACACATGCGGCCGCCCATCGATCGCCCGCCGATCACCAACGACGACGTGCGCGCGCGGTGATCCGCGGCAAAGGTGCGCACTTCGTTCACCACACAATCAACGAGAACCGGCGTCCGATCGGGGGCCTTGCGCCCGGCGCGCCGGTAGGGAAAGTCGACACGTGCAACGGGAATCGGAGCAAGTCGATCTTCCAGCACACGCAACGAGGAATGGTTCCGGTCGCTGCCCGCCCCGGGGAACAGAACGACACCTTTCGGTCGCGCCACGGCTACAACCTGCTGAGTACGCGACGAGCTTCGGAAAGGTCGGCGATCTCGCGACTCGCCTTGTCGTGAGCCCCGCCATGGTCGGGGTGAACCGACCGCAATCTTTCGCGGAAGCGCTGCGTCACCTCGCGCTTCGACGGCTTCACCGTGCCCGCAGGGAAACCGAGCACCTCGAGTGCCCATGCGCGTGGGTCGGCAAGAGCCGCGACCGAACTCGTGGTGTTGCCGGCGAGATAGGCGATGAACGACGCTCCGAGCGGACCTCTCCACGACATCGACTTCACGATCACGGGGCCGAGCGCACGACGTGCGGCGGGGTCGAGACGCTCGAGCGCATAGATGGCGCCCAACACCTGTTGCAAAGGATTGCCGTGCGATCCGAATTCGAAGGATGCCGAATCGTTCTCACCGACAAGCCGATGCACACTGCGCGACAAGCCGTGCCGATCGACCTGGAACCTGTGCCGCAATCGCGGCTGCACCACGCGTTCTCCGCGCTGAACTTCGAGAACCAATCGCTGAATGTCGGGATGCAAGTCTTCGTCGACTTCAAACAAATGTCGGGCGACGACCGCCCCCAACAACACGCCGCCAAAACCGGGGGCCGGATCGGCCGGTAAGACGAGATGACCGAGCGCCACGCGCCGCGTTGGCGTGATGGGCCGTGAGTGCCAGATCTCGAGTTCAGCCAGCAGCATCGCGAGGCGACGCTAACGCTGAATCAGACGTGGGGCCTCAGCGTGACGAACAATCTTTTCGCGATTTCCATCGCGGC
>JBEBAF010000262.1:0-6272 GCA_041159045.1 Actinomycetota bacterium | reverse complement strand
TGACTGCGGTCTCGGACCGCGGAGTCTTCAGTTACGGACGTATCGACAAAGGCACCGCAGTGTTGCTCGACCTCGTTCCCAGTCCCCCGCCGAACGGCACATTTCTCGACATCGGCTGCGGCTGGGGAGCAATTGCCATGACGTTGGCGGCAACGTCGCCTGCAGCGACCGTGCACGCAGTCGACGTGAATCCGCGGGCGATCGAACTGACGGCTGAAAATGCACGATCGAACGGCCTCGTCAACTTGCACGCCTCGCATCCCGACAACGTGCACCCCGGCCTGAAGTTCGACCTCATTTGGAGCAACCCACCGATCCGCATCGGAAAGCAGGCACTGCACGAACTGTTGGAGCATTGGTTGCTTCGACTGGCAGATCATGGCGTCGCATGGCTGGTGGTGCAGAAGAATCTCGGCTCGGACTCTCTGGCCGAGTGGCTTGGCTCGAAGGGCTACATCGTCGAGCGCATCGGAAGTCGCAAGGGCTTCCGTGTGCTGCGGGTCATGCGTGGCTAGTACCGCTGAGGGTCGCAGTAAACGCGTGCATGCGCGCGGCGCAGCACATCACAGAACTCGATGAATTGTTGTTCGTCGCTCGACCGCACGAGCCATTCACCCGGACGCAATGCACCGACCGACACACCGAGTGGTGGCGCATCAAGGATGTCAGCGGTGGCCGAATCGCCTGCAACCCGAGCCATCAAACTGAACGGCGGCAACCCCAGCGCTTGCCTTTTTTTGCGCTCGTCCGAAATCAACACCGAAGGATTCGGATTGGCGAAGGTTTGAAGTGACTCGTTCGTTGCATCGTTCGACTGCAGGATGATCAACGGGTCGGCCGACGACCGCAGCAATCGCGAAGCCAACGCAACGAGCGTCCAGGCGTGCTCGCCGGCACGATACGTCGGCGCGAACACTTCGTTATCGAAGTCGAGAAACGCAACGACGTCGGCGCTGTGAAGCCGGTGGAGCATTGCTTCGGTACCGACATACACCGCCCCGGAATCGTTGGCGGCGGTTGTGGCGTCACCCGTGATCTCGATCACCGTCCGACCGGCGGCCGCTTCGATTTCTTCACGGGCACGCGACACGCCCTTGCGCAACAGAGCAAACGCGCCCGACCCACAGCGAACACACACAACCGGGCGTTCATGGCCACACGCGGGACAAGAAAGAGTGCCATCGAGTGCCATCGCCGCATCGCACTTTTCACATCGCGCGACATCTCGGCACGACCGACACGCAACGAGGCGCGCACGACCCTTGGTATTGAGAACACACGCCACGACCTTGCGTGGATCTCTCAGTTGCTCTATCAATGCCGAGGAAACGATTCCGATTCGGGGGGCTTCGTCTTCATGGGCCGAAGTGAACGGATCGACAACGACGATGCTGGGCCAACCCCTCGTTGCATCGTCGGGTTCGACGACTCGATTCACCCCCGCCCATTCGACGGCGGCAACAGTGGGAATCGGCGACACGAGAATGCACGGAATCCCACTGCGCCGAGCACGTTCGACCGCAACATCGCGCGTGTGCCACGTTGGACTGCGCTCATCTTGCAAGCGTTCATCGTGCTCGTCGAGTACGACCACCGCGGCAAGGTCGACGCACGGGGACCACACCGCGCTGCGTGCACCGATGACGACATCAGCCCCTTCGGCAGCGCGTTGCCAATCGTCGGGCATGATTGCAACGGTGAACCCTTCGCGACGCAACGCGTTGCCGATGGTGCGCGCTGTACTGACACCCGGACAGACGACGAGACTCCTGCCGCGTTTGAGCACCGACTCGAGCAAACCCCTCCATGGACGCAACGGGGACCAAATGACGACTCCGCCACCCTGGGCGCACAATTGATCGATCTGAGGTGACGAGGGCCGGCGCTCTCGCGGCGTTACCGGAATCGCCTGGGCAAGTCGCTTGACCCGTTTCTGCGGCGAAGCAATCGACAACACTGCACGTAGCGGCCCGGCAAAACGCCGGGCGCACCACTGGGCAAGGTCGACGACATCGGGCGGAGGGCCACAAGATGCGACCTCGAGGATCTCCTTGAGTTCATAGGTCCCGCTTGCGGGCGTGACCGAGTCACAGGAAATCACCCATGCATCGACGCGACGACCGTTGAGCGGAACGCGGACGATGGCACCGACTTCTACATTTCCGAATCGATCGGGAACGAGATAGTCGAAAGTCTTGTCGATCCCGCTGACATCGGGGACGACGCGGACGACGTGGCTCAGAGCTTGAGCGCTGCCTTCAGCGAGTCGAGACGGCTGAGCTGTTCCCACGAGAACTGCGGCAAGTCGCGACCGAAGTGACCATAGGCAGCCGTCTTGCGGTAGATCGGGCGCTTGAGCTCGAGGTCGCGCACGATTGCGGCAGGACGAAGGTCGAAGACTTCGCGTACGGCAGCCTCGATGGCGGCCGGCGAGACCTTTTCGGTGCCGAACGTTTCGACAAGGATGCTGACCGGATGCGCAACGCCGATGGCGTATGCCACCTGCACCTCGCAACGCGTGGCAGCGCCCGAAGCAACGACGTGCTTGGCAACCCAACGTGCGGCATACGCAGCGGAGCGGTCGACCTTCGACGGGTCTTTGCCGGAGAAAGCGCCACCACCGTGACGACCCATGCCGCCGTAGGTGTCGACGATGATCTTGCGACCCGTGAGACCGGTGTCGGCATGCGGGCCACCGAGAACGAACTTGCCGGTCGGGTTGATGAAAATCTCGTAGTCGTCGTTGACGAACTGCGCCGGAATCACCGGACGAATGACCTGCTCGATGAGGTCGGGGCGAATGACCGTGTCGCGGTCGGCCTCGGCGGCGTGCTGCGTGGAGATGAGCACGGTCTTCAAACGAACGGGCTTGCCGTTTTCGTAGTCGAACGTGACCTGGGTTTTGCCGTCGGGACGCAGGTACGGGATTGCGCCGGACTTACGCACTTCGGTGAGGCGCTCGGCCATGCGGTGCGCGAGCCAAATGGGCAGCGGCATGAGGTCGGTGGTTTCGTCGCATGCGTAGCCGAACATCATTCCCTGGTCGCCGGCACCCTGGCTGTTCAGAATGTCTTCGCCGCTTTTGCCCTTGCGGACTTCTTCCGATGCATCGACACCTTGGGCGATATCGGGGCTTTGCGCGTCGAGTGTGACCATGACGCCGCACGTGTTGCCATCGAAGCCGTACAACGCATTGTCGTAACCGATTTCCTTGATGACGGTACGTGCGATTTCCGGAATGGGCACGTATGCGTTCGTGGTGATTTCACCCGCAACGATGCAGAGACCGGTGGTGAGGAGCGTTTCGCAAGCGACACGCGCGTGCGGGTCTTCCGTGAGGATGGCATCGAGCACTGCATCGGAGACCTGGTCGGCCATCTTGTCGGGGTGACCTTCGGTGACGCTTTCCGAGGTAAACGTATATTTGCTCACGAGTGCTCCTGTTTGCGGTCAAGTGACATGCTGTGAAGTGACTTCTCGACACTATCCAATACGTGTGCGGCGATACGGCGTTTGTCGGCGAGGGGCACGTTTTCGGTCGCATCTTTGGTGACGATGGTGACGGCATTGGTGTCGTGACCGAATCCCACAGCCGGTTGGGACACGTCGTTTGCAACGACGATGTCGAGGTTCTTGCGCTCGAGCTTTCCCCGCGCATTGGCAACGAGGTTGGCCGTTTCTGCTGCAAAACCCACGAGCACCTGCCCGGGCCGCTTTGCGGCTCCGAGCCCCGCAAGGATGTCGGGGGTTGGCTCGAGAACGATCGGTGGGATGCCGTCTTCCTTCTTCCACTTGCCCTCGGCAACGGGCACCGGGCGAAAATCGGCGACAGCGGCGGTCATGATCACCACATCGGCCCGGGCGGCCGCGGTATCGACTGCCTGCTTCATGTCGGCTGCCGTTTCAACCGCAACTTCGCGGATGTTGGCGTTCGATGGGCCGACATACGGAACCGTTGTGACGAGCGTGACCTTCGCGCCGCGGAGGGCGGCTTCGGATGCAATGGCGTGACCTTGCTTGCCACTCGACCTGTTTGCAATGACGCGCACGGCGTCGATCGGTTCACGCGTTCCACCCGCCGACACCACAACGTGACGTCCTGCGAGAGGCGAATTTTGCGGAACGAGGATCGATCGCACCGCGCGAAGGATCGATTCCGGTGACGCGAGACGTCCGCGTCCGATGTCGCCACCCGCGAGGCGCCCGTCTTCCGGATCGACGATGTGTACGCCACGCGACCGCAGCGTTGCGATGTTGTGTTGCACGGCTGCGTGTTCCCACATTTCGGTGTGCATCGCCGGACAAACGACGACCGGCGCAACCGTGGCAATGAGCGTTGCGGTGAGAAGGTCGTCGGACATGCCTGCTGCGTACGCGGCAATCACCCGCGCAGTGGCGGGGGCAACGATGATGAGGTCGGCCTTCTGACCGAGCCGCGTGTGCGGGATGACACTTTGGTCGTCCCACAGCGAAGTGTGAACCGCTTCCGACGACAACGCGCTGAGAGTGGTCTTACCGATGAAACGTTCGGCATCGGGAGTCATGATCGGCGCAACATGCGCACCGGCGTCGACGAGTTGTCGACAAATTTCAACAGATTTGTAGGCAGCGATGCCGCCGGAAACTCCGACGACTACGAAGCGACCCGAAAGCTCACCAGGCGAGAACATGACGGGACCGCGCAAGCGGAGACTTACTCTGCCGAATCGTCAGAGGCGACTTCACCCGACTCGGCGTCAACCGCTTCGTCGGCACTGGCTGCGGCAGCCCAGTCGGTGAGGTACGAATTGCCGTCGACCGCGTCGTAGTAAACGTCGTCGGGAAGTTCGGTCTTGACGATCTTGTCAACCGCAATTTCTTCGAACGCGATGCTGAGCGGCTTACGAGCGACCGAGCTGACCTGGGGCGGAATCGAATTTCCGAGACCGTCGCCCAACTGGTTGAAGTACGAGTTGATCTGACGAGCACGACGCGCACCGAGGGTGACCAAGCTGAACTTGGAGTCGACCCGATCGAGCAGGTCTTCGATCTTCGGGGTGATCATCGAATCGTTGGCGCGCATGGGATGAAAGGCTACCGAGGATTCCGCTTGTTGCGCTCGTGATGGACGATTCTCACCAGTTCTTGGAGCGTCAATTCCAGGTCATCATTGACCACCACGTGGTCAGCCATGGCAATGCCGATGGGCTCTTCCTCTTCTGCCTTGCGCAAACGGGCCTCGACTTTGTCTTCGGAATCGCCGCGTCCCCGCAGGCGCCGCTGCTGCTCGAGCCGGGACGGGGGAAGAACGAAAACGAGCACGGCGTCGGGGTGCACGGTCTTCACCTGGCGGGCACCGTCGACTTCGATCTCGAGGACGATGTCACGGCCCGGCGAGGGCTCGGGCAGTGGTGTGCCGTAGTAGTGACCGAGGAACGAGGTCCACTCGAGAAAGCCGGCCGCAGAAATCCGCTCTTCGAATTCTTCGGCCGAAACGAAGTGATAGGCATCGTGGCTTTCACCCTCGCGACGTGCCCGGGTGGTCCATGACCGACTGAGCCAGAGGCGTTCGTCACGCTGCACCAAAGCCTCGACGATGGTCCCCTTGCCTACCCCGCCGGGTCCCGACACGACAATGACGATCGGCGTTGCCGCGTGCAGTTCATCGTGTCTTTCGTCCTGCATGCAGCAACACTATCGAAACATCACGCGTGGACACGGGAAGTGACGCCGCTCCAAGATTTTTCGTTGTGGCGTTTCATCCACGCATGCATCTCGTTGAGCACACGCATCGGTGCATCGGGACGCAGGAATGTTGCGGTGCCAACCTGCACAGCGTTCGCTCCGGCCATCAACATCTCGATTGCGTCGGAACCGCTCGATATGCCGCCAACCCCGACGATCGAACAGTCCGGGAAGTCTTTCCGCACGTCGTACACCGCGCGAACCGCAACGGCATGAATTGCCCTACCCGAAACTCCGCCGCCTCCGTTACCAAGAACCGGGCGGGCAGATTCAACATCGATCGCCATACCAAGAACGGTGTTCGTGAGGGTCAACGCCTCGGCCCCCGCCTCGAGCACTGCACCCGCGATATCGACGATGCGATCGGTGTTCGGGCTCAATTTCGCCCAGATCGGCAGGCCGGCAACACGGCATGCGTCGACGACGGCCGCGCTGACACCGGCATCGTGAGCGATGATGCCTCCCCTGCCCTCGAGATTCGGACACGAGAGATTCACCTCGACGGCGGCGAGGCGTGACGCGATCGGCGCGAGCATCGAGGCGGCGAG
>JBEBAF010000261.1:0-3059 GCA_041159045.1 Actinomycetota bacterium | reverse complement strand
AAAAAGCGCAAGCCGACGCGACGCCGCAGGTAGGTCGTCGGGTTCGGGATACAGCGGAAGAAGTACTGAGTCGGTTTTCACTCGCTCGTAGAAGCGATCGGCAAGTGAGACGAAGAAGTCCATGCCGCCAACGACGTCGAAAACCGTGCGTTCTTCGCCGGACATCGTCACGAGAATTCCGGGTCGACCCAATCGGGGAAGATTTCGGGCAAACCCGCGCTCACGCGGTCGGGGAATCGCGCAGGCCGCTTCTCGAGGAAGCTCTCGACGCCTTCCTTAGCGTCGGCCGTGCGTCCACGTGCCTGAATTCCCCGGCTGTCGACGCGGTGGGCTTCCATCGGGTGATCTGCGCCCAGCATGCGCCACATCATCTGGCGAGAAAGTGCGACTGAAACCGGAGCCGTGTTGTCGGCAATTTCGCGGGCAATCGCAATTGCGGCAGGCATCAAATCATCGGGTTCGTGCACGCTGCGCACCAAACCGCCGGCCAGGGCTTCGTCGGCTGTGAGCAGTCGACCCGTGTACACCCATTCGGCGGCCTGCGAAATTCCGACGAGGCGCGGCAGGAACCACGACGAACAGGCTTCGGGAACGATGCCCCGCTTGGCGAAGACAAAGCCGATTTTTGCCTTCGTGCTCGCAAGGCGAATGTCCATCGGCAGCGTCATCGTGATGCCGACGCCGACTGCGGCTCCGTTGATTGCGGCGATGACGGGCTTTTTGCAATCGAAGACGCGCAGCGACACCAATCCACCGCCGTCGCGCACGACTCCGCCACGAGGAGCTTCATCACTCCCACCCTTGGCAAAGGTGCTTCCGCCGGCCGACAAATCGGCGCCCGCACAGAATGCGCGGCCGCTACCGGTGACGATGACGACGCGAATGTCGTCGTTGTTGTCGACTTCGTCGAACGCCGCGCGAAGATCACGCGCCATCTGATTGGTGAAGGAGTTCATCGCGTCGGGGCGGTTCAAGGTGATGGTTGCAATACCGTCGCTGACGTCGAAGAGAATGTCGGAGTAGGCCATGAGCCTTTCTACCGCACCGGACTAGACGTCGAGGAAGCGACTGGCAGCGATGCCCGAACCGATGGCGCCGGCAAGGGCGCCGATCGCGAGCAAGAGCACCATGATTCCCGATACGTAGCCGCTTGGCACCACCAGTGCGCTGACACCGGTTCCCGGCTTGAAGCCGGCCACGCCGTGGTCCCACGCGCGATTCAGCCCCCACAGCCCCGCACACGAAATGACGCCACCGATGAGGCCGTGCAGCAAACCTTCGAGCATGAACGGGATCCGAATGAACCAGTTCGTCGCTCCGACGAGCTTCATCACCTCGATTTCGCGACGCCGCGCGAACATGGCCGTTCGGATGGTGTTCCAAATGAGCGTGACAGCCACGGCAAGCAGCACGAGCGACATGACGATGGTGACCGTGCGCACGAACCCGGAGAGCGTGGAGATCACTTCGAATTCGTCTTCGGCAAGGCTGACGCCCTGCACCTTGGGAAGATTGCGGTACTGATCGCCGAGACTACGCAGCAGTGCCGAATCGTTCGTCAAAGAAACGATCTTGAACTGAGTCGGGATGGTCTCGGGGGTGAGCAGACTGAGCATCGTCGGGTCGCCTGCAAACAGCTTCTGGGCCTCGGCATAGCTGGCCACTTTGTCGAGATACACGAGTTTCTGCACGTCGACGACGTTTGGCTGGGCCTTGATGACACCTTCGACGTACCCCACGTTTTCGGGTGTCGCATCGGGTGCCATGAACACGATCATCTGCACGTCGCCCTTCCAGCGAACGAGCAAATTGTCGAAGCCGCGCTGTACGAGGAATGTCGTGCCGACCAGCAAGAGTGAAACGGCCGACGTGAGAACCGCCGCCGCGGTGAGCGTGAGGTTGCGGCGGAAGCTGGCCCAGGTTTCCCGGAACGCATAGGCGATACGCGACAACATCAGTCGTACACCCCTCGTTCTTGGTCGCGGACGAGAACGCCGCGGTCGAGCTGGATCACACGCTTGCGCATCAGGTTGACGATGCGATGGTCGTGAGTTGCCATCACCACCGTGGTGCCACTGCGGTTGATGGCTTCGAGCAATTGCATGATGCCTTCACCGGTTGCGGGATCGAGGTTTCCGGTGGGTTCGTCGGCGAGCATGATGAGCGGCCGATTGACGAAAGCTCGGGCGATCGACACGCGTTGTTGTTCGCCACCCGACAGCTGATCAGGGAAACGGTCGGTCTTGTCGGCGAGGCCCACGAGATCGAGCACCGCCGGAACCTGCTGGGCGATCACATGGCGCGGCTTGCCGATCACTTCGAGGGCGAATGCCACGTTTTCGAAAACCGTCTTGTTCGAGAGCAGCTTGTAGTCCTGGAAAACGTTGCCCATGCTGCGCCGCAGAAATGGAACCCGCGAATCGGGCATCTCGTTGACGTTCTTGCCGGCAATCCAGACATCGCCGCGCTCGGGTCGCTCTTGGCGGTTCATCAGTCGCAGCAATGTGGACTTGCCCGAACCCGACGGGCCAACGAGGAAGACGAAGTCGCCCTTGGCGATGTCGAAGCTGACGTCCCGTACGGCGACGGTTTCCGAGCCGTACACCTTGGTCACATTGTCAAGGCGAATCATGACGGTACGAACCTACCAGTGGATGTTCGCTACGCACCCTGCGAGTCGTTTGCACGACGAAAACGAAGAAATCCCACCATGAATTGGTCGATATCGCCGTCGAGAACCGCCGAAACATTGCCGTCTTCCACCTCGGTACGAAGATCTTTCACCATCTGGTACGGCTGCATCACGTACGAACGGATCTGACTTCCCCACCCCACTTGGGCCGGCTTTCCCGCAATGCGATCGCGTTCCGCTTGATGTTCTTCTTCGATTCGTGCTGCGATCATCGCCTTCAAGCGATTCATTGCCTTCTCGCGGTTTTGCAACTGACTGCGTTCTTCCTGCGACGACGCAACGAGGCCGGTTGGCTCGTGGATGAGTCGAACGGCGGATGATGTTTTGTTGACGTGCTGGCCGCCGGCTCCGGAGGCACGGAAAACTT
>JBEBAF010000260.1:0-4555 GCA_041159045.1 Actinomycetota bacterium | reverse complement strand
CGGTTTCTTCCGAAGATCGTGACGGGCGAAGAGATGTGGGCGCAGTTGTTCAGCGAACCGGGTGCGGGAAGCGACCTCGCATCGCTTGCTTGCCGCGCGGTGCGCGATGGCGATGAATGGGTCGTTTCGGGCCAGAAGGTGTGGACAACGCTCGGCCACGAGGCAGGCATCGGCATGTTGCTCGCGCGAACGAATCCCGATGCGCCGAAGAACAAAGGCATCACGTACTTCGCGGTCGATCTACATGCGCCGGGTGTCGAGATGCGGCCGCTCATTCAGATGACGGGCGAGCACGAATTCAACGAAGTGTTCCTCACCGACGTTCGCATTCCCGATTCGTGGCGAATCAGCCCCGTCGACGAAGGGTGGGCCGCATCGAATGCGTCTCTTGCCGCTGAGCGCATCACATTGTCGGGTCAGAAGTCGGGCGGACCACAGAAGCGCAGCATTCTCGGTGGCAAGACGATCGACGAAGTGATGGAGTTGGCACGCGAGCGAACGTTGACCGCTGTCCAACGTGATCGTCTCGTCGATGCGTGGATGGCGGCGAAAGTGCTCGGTCTGACGGTCGGTCGCGTGAAGGGTGCGGCGGGTTCGATCACCAAGGTGATGAAGGCGAAGTCGAATCAGGAACTGCAGTGTCTCGCACTCGACATTCTGGGCGCCGATGTGACGGCGTGGGGTGACGATGAGCACGGAGTCGAGATGGCGAAGTACGTCAGGGAATTCCTGCGCACACGCGCGAACTCGATCGAGGGCGGAACTTCGGAAATTCAGCGCAACATCATCGGCGAGCGAGTTCTCGGTTTGCCCCGCGAACCCGACGTGTGGCTCGGTTCACCGTGGAAAGACGTGCCGCGTAGTTAGCGAGACGCGAGCCAAGCGGCTTCGGCGTCGCCGAGTGGTGTCGACGGCCCGGCATTCACCATGGGCCAAAGTTCTTCGGCGATTCGTCGGTAGTTGCCCGTGGCGCGAAGTTCACCCAGCAGTGCGTAAAGGCCGAGATTGATGCGCTGAATGAAAACGAAGGCGCGTGGCACCGATGCATAGTTCGCGATGGGGCTGGTGCGATCGAAAGTATGGCGCACGATCGATGACGAGTACTCGGGGGTCCAGTGCATCACATGCGATTCGCGCACGGGGGCGTAGAAATGCGAAAAGTAATCGCCGATTTGGTCGGTGGTAACGGGTGCATCGGGCTTCAAGAGCCCGGCATTCTCGATGATCGTTCTGAACGCCGCATCGTCGTGGTTGATGGCCGCGGCCGAGATCATGTTCTTGAAGATCGTCATTTCGTCTTCGGTGAAGTGTTTGACCAGGCCGTAGTCGAGGAACGAAATGCGGATGTTGTTCGGGTCGTCAAGATGGAAGACGTAATTGCCGGGGTGCGGGTCGCCGTTGAATGCGCGGAATCGATACAGCGAGCGGAAAACGAAGCGGAAGATCGCTTCGGCGGCGCTGTCGCGCACCTCCTGCGGTTGATTGATGAGCTCGGCCCAAGTTGATCCGGTGACGAGGTCAGTGGTGAGCACCCGTGACGAACTGAGGTGAGCAACGATGTTCGGTACGTTCACGAACGGATGGCCGGCATAGAAGTCGGCGAATTCTTGCTGGTTTCGGGCTTCGCGCATGTAGTCGAGTTCCTCGGTGAGGCGCTCTTTGATTTCGGCCACCATCTCGTCGGGTTCGAAAGCCTTGAAACCGAAAGCGATGATCGCACCCAAAAGGTCGGCGTTCTTCAAATCGGCGGCGATGGCATCGGCCACGCCGGGGTACTGAACCTTCACCGCGACGGCGCGCTGCTGTTTCGTGGTGGGGTCGATGATGATCGCACGGTGCACCTGACCGATCGACGCCGATGCGATTGGTTGGTCATCGAACTCGACGAACAGATCGCCGATCGGTTTGCGGAATTCCTCCTCGATCACCTCTCGGGCGAGCTCGCCGGCCATCGGCGGTGCGTTGTTCTGTAGTTCGGCCAACGCGAGCCGCAACGGTTCGGGAAGACCGTTGTCGAGGTAGCTGGCCATCTGGCCGAGTTTCATCAACGCGCCCTTCATGTTCCCCAGGCGTTCGGCGATCTCCGTCGCGGTTTTCAGTTCGCGTTCCTGATTGAGTTCTTGTTTCCGTTCGGCCGATGCGAAGAGCTTCTTGGCTGCGGTGCTTGCGTACGTAGCGCCAACCTTCGCTCCGAGGCGCGCGATTTCGGTGTTGCGTCCGAGGCGGCCCTTCGATGAAACCGGCTTCTTGGGTCCGCTCATGGTTGGGTGGCGCGTTCGACGGCCGACTTGCATGCGCGCACGAGTGTCGGCACGAAGCGATCGGCAGCTGCGTAAACGGCATCGTGATCGGCTTCGACGCGATACGCCTCGGCGTTGGGGAGTGCCTCGAAAAGTCTCAATTGCCGTTTCACGGGTACGACGCGGTCATTCATCGTGATGACGACGCTCGAGGGAACGTCGACGGATGAAATCCAGTTGCGTGAGTTGAACGAACCGAGGGCACCGCCGGCTTCGAGGATGGTTCGCCAGTCGTGTTGTTGGAGTTGTGCCGCCGCCCAGGGTTCCCAGTTGCTCACCTTGCGCTGAAGGTAGACGCGTTCGGTGATTCGTTCGCGCGCTGCCGGTGGCGTGATGCGGGCAAGTGCACCAAGGCCATGAAGGCCGAGGAACGACAACCGTTCTTGTCGTGTGGATACGAAGTACCCCGACGTCGCGGCGAGGACGAGTGCGCGAACGCGCGACTCGTGTCGCTTCCACATCAATTGGGCGACAGTGCCACCCATCGAATAGCCGACGGGGATGAAGGTGTTGATGTCCAACTGATCGGCGAGTGCGGCTGCGTCGTCGGCGCATGCAGCAAGGGTGAACGGCTTGTTCGAACGTATACCGCGTCCGTGGCCGCGCTGGTCGGGGGCGATGACTCTGAAGTGCTCGCCGAGCGCCTGGTAACAGGTGAAGAAGTTGAGATCGGCAGTGGCCGTCCAGCCGTGCAACAGCAGCAATGTCGGTGCGTTCGGAGGGCCTTCGACCTCGCGGAAGAACATCGTGCCGCGACCGGGCAGCGTGACTTCACGGCCCGGGGGAAGGAGAGGGGAGCGAGGTTCGGTGTCTGTCACTGAGAGTGTGGCTAGTTGTGGTGTTCGACATCGAGGATGCGAACGCGCAACTTGTTGCCGTTCGGTGCCTCGTACTCGACCCACTCTTCCACGCGCCGTTCGATCAATGCCGCACCGAGCGGGGCTTTCGGGCTCATGATTTCGACACCCTCGCGACGCTCTTCGATGTGCCCGATGAAGTACTTCTCGGCCATGTCGTCATCGTCGCCTTCGTAGACGATGGTGACCGTGCAACCGATCGAGACGCGACCAACTTCTCCCTGCGCCACGATTTCATGGTCTTCGAGGATTCCCTCGAGATGGCGGATGCGCGCTTCCATGTGACCCTGCTCGTCTTTTGCGGCGTGATAGTCGCCGTTCTCGGAGAGGTCGCCCATTTCGCGAGCCCGCTCGATTTTTTCCGCCACCTGGATGCGGCCGCGCGTGGTGAGGTCGTCGAACTCGGCCTTCAGGCGGTCGTAGGCGGTTTGCGTGAGATGGTGACGGGCCATGGAAAAATGTTAGCGGCGGGTGATTCGCGCCGTTCCTGGCGTTCTGGTGGACGGGGCGGTGGGTACTAGTTTTTCCGCTGGGGGAGGGCACATGAGCCAGTCAGGAGAAGCGCTCATCCAGTGTTCCGGTTTGGTGAAGACCTATCGGTTGGGTGACGAAACGGTCCATGCGCTCGACAACGTTTCGTTGTCGATTCGCGAGGGAGAGTTCGTGTCGATCAGCGGACCGTCAGGTTCCGGTAAGTCGACGCTTGCCAACATCATCGGCGGGCTCGACCAGCCCGACGCCGGTTCGGTCGTTGTCGGAGGTTTGGACCTTTCGAAGTCGCGTGACAAGGCGTTGTCGCACTATCGAAACGACAACGTCGGGTTCGTGTTCCAGAGCTTCAACCTTCAGGTGCATGAAACGGCACTCGAGAATGTCATGTCGCCGTTGACGATCGGCGCGAAGGGCGGCCGCAAAGAGCGCCGTGAGAAAGCTCTCGCTGCGCTCGAGAAAGTTGGCTTGGCCGACAGGGCGAAACACAAGCCGACTCAGTTGTCCGGCGGTCAGCGCCAGCGAGTCGCGATCGCGCGGGCGTTGGTCAACAACCCGCGCATCGTGATTGCCGACGAACCCACGGGGAACCTCGATTCCACGCGCGGTGCGGCCGTGATGGAGGAACTCAAGAGACTGAACAAGCAAGAAGGCATGACCTTGTTGGTCATCACGCACGACCCGAAGGTCGCCGCAATGGCTGATCGAGTGCTCACCATCGTCGACGGAAAACTCACGGACACGGCGGTGGCACGATGAAGCTGCTCGATCAATTCCGTACGGGCGGGCGCAACCTGCGTCGTCAGAAACTGCGCACGATTCTCACGGTTTTCGCGATCGTGATTGGTGCGGTCTCTGTGACGGTCATGCTCACACTCGTGACGAGCGCCAAGGGTTTCGTCTCCGATC
>JBEBAF010000259.1:0-5671 GCA_041159045.1 Actinomycetota bacterium | reverse complement strand
ACTGCGGCAAGGGGCTCTAGAAGGATAGGGGCATACCGCCGAAATCGGCACCCCTCGCCGACCCCGCCAGCCACTCCTCGACCCGACGGGCAAACGCCGTGGTGGAGTATTGAGCTGAGATTCGGGCGCGGCAGGCCGCCCGATCAATGGTTTCCAGCCGATCGACGGCTTCGGCCAAAGCCCGAACGTCGTCCGGTTCGACGAGGAGGCCGGATTCACCGTCGACGACGATCTCGGCAGGCCCCCCGCGGTTGTAGGCGAGAACCGGAACGCCGCAGGCCAGGGCCTCGATCGCCACGTTGCCGAAGGCCTCCACCCACTTCGAGGTCACCAGCAGACCAGCACAGAGGCCGAGCGCACTTTGCAACTCGGCCGTCGATACGAACCCTCGGTAGTGAACATCGGCATCGGGGAACTCGGCGCACACGTTGTGCCACAAAGTGGGGTCCTGCATGTAACCCCAAACATGAAGCGGTCGACCCGTGATGGCGGCAACTTCGACCGCATCACGCAACCCCTTCTCGGCTGCGAGTCGCCCGACGAATGCCAGACGTCCGTCGGTGTGGGCCGTGGCACGAAAATCGTAGGCGGCCACATCGATTCCACTTCCCACGATCGTTGCCGAGGACCCATCGCGGAATGTCGCCGCTTGGGCGCGACTGTGCATAGCAATCGATGATGCGCGCGATTCGAGTGCACCGTTGATCACTTCATCCATCGCGTCGGTGAGCGATGCCATCGACACGAGATGCACAACGGGTGCGGGAAACGAAACACCGACCCGGAATGGCAATGCGTCGTACGCAAGATTGACAACGACGTCGAAACGGGCGGCGCGATCGCGCGCGAAGTTCCACATGTGTACGAGCACTGCGTCACCGGTTGATTGCGACTCCGGAGTTGATCTCTCGATGAACTGAATCGACGGTTCGAGGCGGCCCGCGACGTGATGCAACACGCGGCCAACGTGTGTCGACCCGTACGGCGCAATCACCTCGACGTGATGACCAAGTTCAACGAGGCCGTCGGCAATGGTGCGAAGTGTGAGTTCGACTCCCCCACCGACACCCGATCCGATCGGCCCGACGGGTGTCGAAACGATCAACACCGACATCGGACGTCGATTCACGTGGGATAACCGACTTCCATGAGACACAGCCCCTGCGGTGGCGCGATGCGGCCGGCCATCGCGCGACTGTTGGCGCGCAAAATTCCGGTCATCTCGCCGGCCTTTCGACGATGCATGCCGACTTCGACCAAGGTTCCGACAATGGAACGCACCATCTGCTGGCAGAACGCGTTCGCACGAATTTCGAAATGCAAGAGCCCATCACCTGCGTCGGACCACCGTGCACTGATGACACGCCGCTTCATCGACGGCTCTGCGGCATCGCGACTCGGCCCCGATTGCTTTGGTCGACGACAGAACGCTGAGAAGTCATGCTCGCCAATGAATGCATCGGATGCGAGTTGCATTGCACGTAAGTCGAGTGGCGTCGTGACATGCCACGTGGTTGCGGCCAGGAAAGGATTTCCGACCGGGGTGTTCAACACTTGGTAGCGGTAGTGACGCCACAACGCCGAGAATCGTGCATCGAACGTGGTGTCAACCCAATCGGCACCGCGGATCACGATGTGCGGCTCGAGCATCGAATTGAGGCTTGCGGCAATGCGGGCAAGGTCATGATGGTCGGGAAGATCGAAAGAGACGACCTGGCCCCAACCGTGCACTCCGGCGTCGGTTCTTCCCGCACCCGTGAGAACGATGTCGTGGCCCGTGATTTGCCGCAACGCGTCGGTGAGCGTTCCGGCAACGGTGGGCACACCTGCACTGATCGCAAAGCCGTGGTACGGCGCGCCGTCGTAGGCGACAATGAAACGAGCCCGCCGAATGGCGGGCTCGTTCACTTCAACGTTCATTGCGAGGTCGGGCACGGTGCCCCGCGCGGATCAGACCAGCTCGATGCGCGCCATCGGCGCGTTGTCACCGTGGCGCTCGCCCAACTTGAGGATGCGCGTGTAGCCACCGTTACGGGTGGCGTAACGAGCAGCAACCTCGTTGACGAGCTTGTTGGTCATCTCTTTGTCGCCGAGGTAACCCTGAATCTGACGAATGCGGTGGATGCGCAACGGCGAATCTTCACCGGCCTTCTTCGCCTTGGTGATGAGCTTCTCGGCAATCGGGCGCAGTGCCTTCGCCTTGGCTTCGGTGGTGACGATTCCCTCGGCAGCGAAAAGCGATGCAGCGAGGTTCGCCATCATGAGGCGCTGGTGAGCGGCGCTGCCGCCGAAGCGCTTCGACTTCTTGGGTGTTGCGGGCATGACGTGTCCTTGTTCTGGAAAGAGTCGGGGTTGATTACGGGCGCAGCGACAGGCCGCGCTCGTCGAGCTTGGCGATGACTTCGTCGAGGCTCTTCTGGCCGAAGTTGGTGATGTTGAGTAGATCGTCGTAGCTCTTCAACAGCAGTTCGCCGATGGTGTTGACCTGCGCACGCTTGAGGCAGTTGCGCGGACGCTCGGAAAGGTCGAGGTCTTCGATCGGAAGGTCGAGGTCGGGCGAACCAACGTTGGCACCGAGCACTTCACCGAGCTCGAGACCCTGCGGTTCGTCGGAGAGACTGGCGACCAGGTCGACGAGCGCACGCAACGTTGCACCAGCCGACGAGAGAGCCTCGCGGGGTTCGATGCTGCCGTCGGTCTCGATGTCGAGAACGAGACGCTCGTAGTTCGTTGACTGCTCGACGCGGGTGGGCTCGATGTCGAACATCACACGACGAACCGGCGAGAAAATTGCGTCGATCGGGATGACGCCAATCACGCGGTTCTCTGATTCGCGATCGCTGGATACGTAACCACGGCCGCGCTCGACGGTGAGGTCGACGGCGAGGTGACCCTTCGGGTTCAACGACGCGATCTTGACCTGCGGGTTGAGAATTTCAACGCCGGCGGGCAACTGGATGTCGGCAGCGGTGATTTCGGCCGGGCCCTTGACATCGAGACGAAGAACGACGGGTTCATCGTTCTCGGACACGATGACGATGTCCTTCAGGTTGAGGATGACTTCGGTGACGTCTTCGGCGATGCCTTCGATCGTGTCGAATTCGTGCAGTGCGGCATCGAAGCGCACCGTGGTGATTGCCGAACCGGGAATCGACGACAGCAGCGTGCGACGCAGCGAGTTGCCGATGGTGTGGCCGAAGCCGGGCTCGAGCGGACCGACGGCGAAACGCTGACGGTTGTTCTCGGGTTCGCTGATCGCTTCGATTGTGGGGCGCTGGATGACGAGCATGCTGCTCTCCTTCGAGATTTCTTGGGCTTACTTCGAGTACAACTCGACGATGAGTTGTTCGCGGACGGGAACATCGATGTGATCGCGCTGCGGCAGGTCGCGCACGGTGACTTCCTTGCCACCATCGCCGACTTCGAGCCAACCAATGACCGAACGATCAAGAACGTCGAGGTTGTGCTGGATCACGATCATGTTGCGCGCCTTCGGGCTGAGGCTGATCTTCATGCCCTTCTTCGCGGTGAACGACGGAATGTTGACGCGCTTGCCATTGACGAGCACGAGACCGTGGCTGACGAACTGACGTGCCTGCGGACGGGTGCTTGCCCAGCCGGCGCGGTAGACGATGTTGTCGAGGCGCTGCTCGAGCAGACGCAACAGGTTTTCACCGGTCGGGCCGGCGAGACGGTTGGCCTCTTCGTAGGTCTTGCGGAACTGACGCTCGAGGACGCCGTAGATGTACTTCGCCTTCTGCTTTTCCTGGAGCTGTGCCAAGTATTCACTGCCGGCGTTGCGACGACGCGTACGACCGTGGTGGCCCGGCGGGAAAGGACGACGCTCGAGGGCCTTGCTGCCCTTTTCGTTTTCGTAGATGTTGACGTTGAGGCGGCGTGAAATGCGCACCTTTGGTCCGGTGTAACGAGCCATGACTTATGCCCTCTTCCGCTTGGGCTGACGGCAACCGTTGTGCGGTACCGGGGTGACATCCTTGATTCCGGAAACTTCGATGCCCGTGTTCTGAATCGAACGCAGTGCAGTGTCGCGACCCGAACCCGGACCCTTCACGTGAACTTCGGCGCGGCGCAGACCGTGTTCCATCGCGGCGCGTGCTGCCTTTTCGGCTGCCATTTGCGCGGCGTACGGGGTGGACTTACGCGAACCCTTGAAACCAACACCGCCCGACGATGCCCACGAGATGACATTGCCCTCGAGGTCGGTGATCGAAACGATCGTGTTGTTGAACGAACTCTTGATGTGCACGACTCCGACCGAAACGTGCTTGCGCTCGCGCTTGCGCGGACGGCGCCCACCTGCTGCTGGCTTGGCCATTACTTCCTCACTGCCTTCTTCTTGTTCGCGACGGTCTTCTTTGGTCCCTTACGTGTGCGCGCATTGGTGTGCGTGCGCTGACCGCGCACCGGCAGACCCTTGCGGTGACGCACGCCTTGGTACGAACCGATTTCGATCTTGCGCTTGATGTCTTGCTGAACGTCACGACGCAGGTCACCTTCAACGGTCAGGTTTGCATCGACGTATGCGCGAATGCGGTTGGTCTCTTCTTCGGTGAGGTTGCGCACGCGCTGGTTGTGATCGAGGCCGAGGTCGGCGCACATCTTCAACGCGGTCGAACGACCAATGCCATAGATATAGGTGAGCGCGACTTCGAGACGCTTCTCGCGCGGAATGTCGACACCTGAAATACGAGCCATTCTTTTTCCTTCTGTTTGCCCGGGCTCAGCCCTGGCGCTGCTTGTGTCGCGGGTTTTCGCAAATCACCATCACGTGTCCGTGACGACGGATGATCTTGCACTTCTCACAAATCTTCTTGACGCTTGGTCGGACCTTCATGGCCTTCTCACTTGAATCGGTAGGTGATACGACCACGGGTGAGGTCGTAGGGGGTGAGCTCAACTTGGACCTTGTCGCCGGGAAGAATGCGGATGTAATGCATGCGCATTTTTCCGCTGATGTGCGCGAGGACCTGATGACCGTTTTCGAGCTCGACGCGGAACATCGCGTTCGGCAACGACTCAGTGATGGTGCCCTCGAGCACGATCGCATCTTCCTTTGGTTTGGCCAGAAGAGACTCCTTGATAGATACGGACAAAAAACTTGGGACTGTCGTGGGGCGGGTTGTTCCCCAGCGGGCGAAGCCGCCGACAGGGCGTGGGACAGGCTATCGGTGGCCAGGGGCAACGCCACAGTGTCGGCGGTGAGTTCCCCGAACCCGTAAAGCCCGTGTGCTAGGGCTCGGCCTGTGGTCGATCGGCCGGTTACCGGGCATCGATGATGGCTGTGATGCGGTCGAAGACCTGATCGGGGCTGCCCACCCCGTCGACGGGGAACAGCCGGTTCGAGGCCCCATAGAACTCGATCAGTGGCGCGGTTTGGGTTTCGTAGAGATCGAGTCGACGGTTGATGGCATCGGGAGTGTCGTCTTCGCGCTGCACGACGTCTCCCCCGCAGGTCTCGCATACCCATGGCGACGGCTCGACCGCGGCTGCCTGATAGTTGGCGCCGCAGTCACGGCACACCCGACGGGTCGACAACCTGCTGAGCACGAGTTCACGGGGAACCACCAAGTCGATGACCGCGTCGAGTGGACGTTCGCGGGCGATGTCGTCGAGCGCTTCGGCCTGGGCAACGGTGCGTGGAAAGCCGTCG